>CAZKMG010000228.1:0-6473 GCA_964553465.1 uncultured Bacteroidaceae bacterium | reverse complement strand
TTAAGGATTATCAGACCTGGAACGTAATATTTTCCTGCTTAAAGTAAATCTACAATAATTATAAGCCTATAGCAAATAAACCTAAAGCTCTAAGTAAAGCTCAAATTCTTGTTTTAATATAAATGCTCAATTTGAATTGGTTTAATTTAATGCTGTATAAATCCATAATATTTACTTTATTATAACACATACCTGGATTTGTAACTTGTAACAATAATCTATATCTTAGATATCCATTATATTAGAAACTTTGGTAAATATGTTGAGCTTTGAGAAAGCACAAAATATCATTTCAAAAGAATTAGAAAAGATTAACATTCCTGAGGTACCTCATGATTTATATGATCCATTGCGTTATATTTTATCCAATGGTGGAAAAAGAATTCGCCCTGCACTGGTTTTATTGGCATGCGATCTTTTTCAGCAAGATTATGTAGAAGCTCTAAGTGCTGCCATGGGAATTGAAATTTTTCATAGTTTCACGCTTGTACATGACGACCTGATGGATAATTCTTCTATCAGACGTAAAAATCCAACAGTACATATTAAATGGAATCCGAATGTAGCTATCCTTTCAGGTGATGCCATGTCTATTCTGGCTAACCAGCTTATTTTCAGTGTTAAAAAGGAAGTTTTGGCTCCGGTTATCTTTCTTTTTAACAAAACTGCACTTGAAGTATGTGAAGGCCAAATGATGGACATGAATTTTGAACACAAAAATAATGTTACCGTTCAGGAATACATTAAAATGATTAGCCTTAAGACATCTGTTTTAATTGCAGCAAGTTTGAAAACCGGAGCAATCATTGCAGAGGCCAAAAATAAGGATTGTGAAGATATATATTCCTTCGGATACAACCTTGGTCTCGCTTTTCAGCTTCAGGACGATTTGTTAGATACTTATGGTGATTCAGATGTTTTTGGGAAAAAAATAGGAAATGATATAGTTTCAAATAAAAAAACATTTCTTATGATTAAGGCCCTTGAACTAGCTACGAATGAAAAACGCAAAACACTTATAAAATTCCTTTCCAATACTGAACATGATCCAAATGAAAAAATCAAAACGGTAATTGAAATTTATAATGACCTGAATATAAAATCTTTGACTGAAGAAATGATGAAGTACTATTTTGAGCAGGCATTAAATAAGCTCGATTCCATAGGGGTAGAACCAGAAAGAAAAACCATCCTGAGAGATTTTTCCGTAAATCTTATGTTAAGAGTCAAATAGTATTAATTGAAATCCTCCATTAGTAATATGGATAAATTAATTTTACGTGATAATCTAAGCCTTATTTAGATATGGTGAGTTGTTTTTTTATTTCATCCTGGTTGTATTTTACTGTGAGGGTTATAAGTTCACTTATACGAGACATACTTTCCTGCATTTGACCTTCAAATCTCGGTTTGAAAGATTCCCTTAATAAGCCGTGATAGTCTAAGTCCTGCTTTAAAATTCCGAAATATTCAAGTAATAAATGGTTTCCTTTCTCAAATTCACCACATTCGTAATACAATTCAATAATTCCAGGGTAATGAATTAAATTTTTATCATCTCCAGAAGAATATATTGCGCCAGAAATAAACTGATCAAATGGTAAAATATGATTTGGCGAAAGCTCCATACATTTATCCAATACTTTTACAGCTGTATCCTTTTTCCCATCATGAATCAATTCCTCTGCAAGCCTTATGAAAGTATTACGGAATCTAATAAATGTGAATGTGCGTACAGTATAAAAATCAAGGTAAATATCCGGTTCATTTATTCTTCCCCAAACAAAATTTTCCATAAGGTTTTTATAAAGAATGTCTGTTTCTACTCTACCTAATCGAAAGTTATTATCCAGCCCCACATTTTTAATTGGTACCAATCGATAGGCTAATCCTTCCAACTGAAAATAATTATCAAGGTTTAGAGTACCATCATTTCCCCCTGAAACAAAGTAAATTGGCCTATTCCAAACATTATGTGCAAGTATGTCCAATTGAATCAAATTGGCTTTTGAAATTGGATTATCTTTTAAAGCCCAAGTTATAGGACTTTCCATTAAAAATGAATTTACTGGATTAATCGTTCCATTTGCAATTACTTTTAAAGTATCCACATCTAAAATAAAATTTCCAGTTGGCAATATATCTAATAGTCCTCTGCGTGTCCTTGCTTTTGTCATTGGATGATCACCAGCTAATCCTTCGATCAGGTTAGTGAGTCTGATTTTTTTCGAATTTTCTATGAAATAAATTGCAGAGTTAACTCCATCTGCATATTTATTTAAGGGCAGGGTGATGGGAAGTGGATCAGATTTATTGGATTTCATTTTCATTTGATCGATATACCATTCTGTGTTTAGTAACATCAGGTTAACTACTCTTACATCTGTTCGGAATCCTTCCACTTCCTGGATATACCAAAGAGGAAATGTATCATTATCTCCAATTGTAAACAGAATTGCATTTTTTTGACAGGAAGCCAGGTAATTTTTTGCTATATCCCTGGTTATATATCTGCCTGATCTGTCATGATCATCCCAATTATTTACGGCCATTACTCCTGGAACCAGGACCAATGATAATAAAACAATGATACCTGCTGAATAAATGCTTTGCATCCTTTTATTCAAAATATCAAATATTCCAAATACTCCCATACCAACCCAAATACTGAATGCATAAAATGATCCAGCATATGCATAATCCCTTTCCCTGGGCTGCAATGGTGTCTGATTCAAATAAATTACAATAGCTAAACCGGTCATAATATAAAGTGACATTACAACCCAAAAATCTTTTTTACATTTTGATGATTGATATAATATGCCAAGCAATCCAAAAATCAAAGGCAACATATAATATGAATTTCTTGATTTACTTTTTTTAAATTTATCAGGAAGATTATTCTGGTCACCCAGTCGCAGGTTATCAATGAATTTAATACCACTTATCCAGTTGCCGTTTACGAGGCTTCCATAGCTTTGGGTATCGTTCTGTCGTCCACAAAAATTCCACATGAAATATCTGAGATACATATGTCCCAGTTGGTAATTAATGAAGAACAAAATGTTATTTCCAACATTCATATTATTATTTCGAATTCCGCTCCATACCTGATATTCTTTAATATGATCAGGCTCCCGGCTATATATCCTCGGAAAAAATTTCCCTGATTCAGAATAAGTTAATTCAGGTTTCTTATAGGCAATCTGATATTTATTATTAAATGTGTCTTTCCTGTAAACCAGATCATTTTCCTTAATTATTGGATAACCTGATTCATCCCTGGCTATCTTATCATTATAATAGTGGCCAAAGAGTAATGGTCTGTCTCCATATTGCTCTCTGTTAAGGTATGATAGCATCGAAAAGACATTATCCGGGTTATTTTCATTCAAAGGAGGATTAGCATGAGACCGAATTAAAATCATGGCATAGGAGGAATACCCAATAATAATGACCATCAGGCATAGAATTATTGTATTCAGGAGAACAGCTCCCCTCTTATGTGTATACCATATACCAATAATAAATAAAAGTGTCAATAATATAAAATACAAAAGAAGTCCGGAATTAAAAGCTAATCCAAATCCATTAACAAGCCTAAGTTCAAGAGCAGCCGCGCCTCTTAAAAGTCCGTTAATGATTCCGTACAAAAGAAATCCTAAAATCAATAATGATATTCCCAGTGCTTTTATTATTCCGATAAGCGTTACTTTATATTTGCGGAAATAATATACCATGACAATTGCCGGAATTGCTAATAGATTAAGCAAATGAATCCCAATAGACAAGCCCATTAAATATGCTATCAGGATCAGCCAACGAGTTGAATGAGGTTGGTCCGAAACATTTTCCCATTTCAGTATAGCCCAGAAAACCAATGCAGTAAATAGGGAGGAAGTGGCATATACTTCAGCCTCGACTGCAGAAAACCAGAAGGTATCTGAAAAAGTATAAGTCATAGCACCAACAAATGCTGATCCAAATATCAAAATCATTTCGATATACGAAAAATTTTCGTGTTTATTAATTAGCTTTTTTGCAAGATGTGTAATTGTCCAGAACAGGAATAAAATCGTAAAGCCACTAGCTAAGGCAGATAAAGAATTCACCATCTTAGCCACTTTTTCAGGATTCCCGGCAATTAAAGAGAATAATCTGCCTAATAAAAGAAAAAGTGGTGCTCCCGGAGGATGACCAACCTCAAGTTTATATGCACAGGCAATAAATTCGCCACAATCCCACCAGCTTACAGAAGGTTCAAGTGTAAGAAAATAAACCAGGGTTGCGATACTAAAGCTAATCCAGCCAAGTGAGATATCCCAGATCCTGAATTTTTTCATTCATTTGATTTTGATTCGAGCGAAATTAGCATTTTTTATGGATAAACCTATTTAAACCAAGCCTATAGATATCCAATCAAATTATACTACCTTAGGCAGTAATGCAGGTCTTGTGCCCTGTTAAACTTATCTTCTGTATTATGAAAGTTGTTGTTTTATAATAAACCACTTAAATTTGAGGCAATTCATTTATTTTATGAAAAAGGAAAACGATTGGAAAGAAAGACTCGGTGTTGTTTATTCAACAAATCCGGAATTTAATTTCAAGACAGATCAGGAAGAGAATCAGGAATCCATTCCTCCCGCTTTGCAAACATTGATTATACAATTGAGTACAAAGCATAGAAAAGGCAAAAAAGTCACATTGATATCAGGTTTTGTAGGGAGTTCGGAGGATTTAAAATCTCTTGAAAAAGACATCAAAACGAAATGTGCGACCGGTGGATCTTCGAAGGATAACGAAATTATCATACAGGGTGATTTTCGAAAAACAGCCGGGCAATTTTTAAAATCCAAAGGCTATAAAGTTAAAGGAATTTGAACCTTTAATATGCCTTCTCCGTTAACTACATAAAATTGTTAATTTGCTAAAGATACAGAGGATATTATTTGGATTCCTTCTCGGAAGTACTATTGCAAACGCTCAATTCTACGAATATGGACAGGACCCAGGTTCCTTAAAATGGCTCAGGAAAGATTCTGAGCATTTCAGGCTTATTTATCCTGTTGATTTTTCAAGTAATGCCAATAGACTTGTAAATACTCTTGAAAAAAATTATATCCCGAATTCTGAACAATTAGATCATAACCCTTCAAAAATTGATGTAATAATACATAATCAGTCTGCCCTTTCAAATGCCTTTGTTGCCCTGGCTCCCCGGAGGATGGAATTTTTCACTTATCCTGACCCTAACTATTTTGGACAAGATTGGCTCACAGAACTTTGTCTGCATGAATTCAGGCATACTATTCAGTTGGATAAACTAAATCAAGGGTTTACAAAGGTCCTCTCAGTTTTAACTGGCGACCAGGGTATCGGGATTGCTGCTGCAATGCTTCCATTCTGGTTTCTGGAAGGGGACGCTGTCAGTGCGGAGACCAGACTTTCAAATACCGGTCGCGGAAGACTCCCTTCATTTGAAATGGAAATTAAAGCCCAACTATTAAGTCAGAATAAACCATATTCTTACAGTAAATCCTATCTCGGTTCCTATAAGGATTTTGTACCAGACTATTATCATTATGGTTTTCAATTGGTTACATATGCAAATATAAAATATGACTTCAAATATTGGGCTAATGCAATTGATTATGTTGCAAGACACCCTTATACTATATTTCCCTTTCACAAATACTCAAAATTAAATACAGGGAAAGGGTTAAATGGTTTATACTCCAATACAATGGATTATCTAAAAGATCATTGGACACAAACTCTATCTGAAAGAGATGTGGATGACCTTCCTTCAATAAATACAAGAAAAAATAATTTCTATACAAGCTATTCACAGCCAAAATTTATTAATGACTCTACACTCATTTCTTATAAAACAGGAGTAAATATTGTACCAAGGTTTGTAAAAATCGATTTGCATGGAAATGAGGAAAAAATTTTTCTTCCCGGAAGGTTAAATTCTGAAAAAATCTCTGTATCTCATTCAAAAATAATCTGGGATGAAACTGCCAATGACTTGCGCTGGAAAAACAGAAGTTATTCTGTTATTAAAGAATATGATTTTGTTACAGGTGTCAAGCGAAAATTAACTTCCCGAACACGTTATTCTGCTCCTGAGTTTTCCATGACAGCTGATTCTATAGCTGTGATAGAAGCAACTCCCGAATATAAATTTTTTCTTGTAATCCTTTCAGCTAAGAATGGCAAAGTCCTTAAACGTATTCCTTCACCTGAAAATTCCTGGCTCCAGGATCCTGTCTGGCTCCATTCCAAAAACGAAATTGCTGCAATAGCTGTGAAGGAGGAAGGTAAAAGAATTATTTCTTATAACCTCCTTACTGACAACTGGTCTGAAATATATAATGCAGGATTTTTCAACCTAAGTGAACTTTCAACAAAGGGGAATAATATATACTTTAATGCCTCCTTCGATGGACTAGATAATATTTTTTATA
>CAZKMG010000227.1:0-6478 GCA_964553465.1 uncultured Bacteroidaceae bacterium | reverse complement strand
CATCATACCGCCATTCATCGTTGTTCCGAAGATAGTGATCTGATCGCCTGGAGATACGTTAAATCGCACTGCAAAATCTTCACTTATTAAAGCCTCCCCCTGTTTTACCGGAATGGAACCTTTTACAATAGATTTAAGAAGATTCATCCTGGCGATTTCCTTTGAGCCTGGCGAAAGAATATCTATTGCTGTTCCCACAGCCGGACCCTGAGCTCTTGTTTCTCCGCTCGTGTCAGGAACATCAAGAAGCCCGCCGAAATGAATCCTCTCCACCCATTCCATATCCGGGTAATCGATTTTCAATTCATTTATAAGACTCCCTGCATGGATCAATGCAAGATCATTAGGAAGCTGATCCTGGTTTTCGGCATAAGCGCGAGTTGTTATTTTAACATGTCCCGTTGTGAACCTGGCACTTAAATCGATCATGTCACCGAAAACACCACTTAAATAGCCACTCATAAAAACGGTCAGAAAAACTCCTGCAGCGACGACGATGACAGGTAATAAACTTCGGCTCTTATCCCTGATTATTCCTTTAAATATAAATTTTATCATTGTAGTTTTCCTTTTAATGCATCTGTTGGTTTCATTTTCGAAATTTTGCGTGCAGGCAGATAACTTACTGTGGTTGCTGATATGACAACCAGGATAATTGTCATTATGATCAGTCGCAGGCTGTAGTAAGGATATATCGCTTCAGCTATGGGAAGATCAGTCTCTATATTCTGAGCATATGCCATGGAGATACCCGCTTTATTGAGCCACAATAACAGCGGAATACCATAAACAGCTCCAAGGAGAGCGGCCAGGATGCTGTGTGCTCCACCTTCAATAGTAAAGATCCCGACTACCTGTGGACGAGTCATACCCAGGGCTATATAGGTACCAATCTCTTTCTGGCGGCGAAAGATGGATAATACCTGTGTGTCGAAAATTGCAATCAGGGCAATAATGAGCAGAAGGGCCTGTATGATAGATCCGCCTGCTTTTTTTGCCTGGATGATTTTATCCATATCGGCCAGAAGAAATTTAGGGTCTTTGAATATAAATGGTTTGAGATCTTTAGTAACGAATCCCTTTCCTGCCACAAGAAGGGTAGCCTCATTTTCCATACCCATCATTTGTTGTAATACATCAAGGCGAAGGTAGACCTGGCCTCTGTCAACAGTTGGAACGTCACATTTGAATATTGAAGCGATCTGAATCTCTCGGGCATCAAAAGTGCCGTTTTTATCGCGCCACCTGATAAGTAATTTATCGCCTACACCAATTCTTGCTGATTCCGCCATTCTTTTACCGATTATTGCATAATAGGTGTCATCTGCTTTAGTCAGTGAGGATGTAGGTAGTTTAAGTATATTCTGGTCTGGATCTATTCCCTTGAGTATTACACTCTGCATTCTTCCCTGTGGAAATGCTGTTGCCTGTGCCAAAAGAACCGGAACAATTTTTTTCTTTGTTACTTCAGCCAATATCTCTTCTGATAAAGGGGCATGGGAATCCTGGATGGTATATGGATCGTAGCGGTCATATTCCGGATGCCAGAATTGTCCTGCTCCTGTTTCCCATGCCTGGGTGTCTACCCGGCTCTGCCTGTTCCATCCGTCAATCATACCGTTATAAAATATAATGAGGACAAATGCAAAGGATAACACTGAGACATTGAGCCAGGTTCGTAAACCGGCTCCCATCAGGTTTTTATAAGCTAATTTGATGGCTAACATATTTTTTAGTTTTCAGAAACAGTTTGAATTTCATCTTTTACCACTTTGCCATCTTCCAGTGAAATTATGCGATCTAGATATTGCATCACCTTCTCATCGTGGGTGGCAAATATAAAAGTAGTCTTAAGCTCACGGTTCAGATTTTTCATTGTCTGGAGTATGTGATGGGAGTTTTTTGAGTCGAGGTTGGCTGTTGGTTCATCAGCCAATACGATTTCGGGCCTTTTAACCATTGACCGTGCAATGGCGACCCGCTGGCATTCACCGCCCGATAACATGGACGGTTTTGATTTTATCTTATCGGTCAGGCCAACCCAATCCAATGCATCCATTACTGCCTTTTTTCGTTCTGAACCGGAAGTGTTTTGTAACAGCAGGGCAAACTCAACATTTTCATACACGGTATAAACAGGTAACAGGTTATAGGTCTGGAAGATGAATCCGATATGTTGGTTCCTGAGTTTTGCTGATTGTTTATGGGTCAGTGTGGAGATTGATTTACCGAGCACATCTACCTCTCCTTCGGAAGGAGTATCAAGGGAGCCGATAATATTCAGGAGTGTCGTTTTTCCTGATCCACTTGGCCCCACAAGACCTGCAAACTCTCCTGTTCCAAAATTGATGCTCAGGTTGTTTAGAGCAATAAAGTTAGTTTTTCCGACAGGAAAACGTTTGACAAGGTTTTCAATTTTTATAATTGAAGAATTTTCCATTTGATTTTATGTTAATGATTCAATACAAGCATAATCTGAATGCCTTTTCCTGCAAAAAGATTCTGTGAACCGGTTTGTGCCGGAAGCTGAAATGATTCCGGGTTCCAATATCCCATAATATATAAAATTATTTTATCAAATTGCCTTTGCCAGCTTAAAAAACTGTAAACAGCATCACCAGTCCAGTTATAGTAAATTATTGTACTTACCTTATCAAATATACCAACAGGGTAGCTGACTGTCAATAGTGAAAAGGAGGTACTGTTTGAAAAAGAGAATGGCTTTTTGTCATAGGCAGCCAATAACTGTTCCCACGCAACATAGATTCCGTTACCTATTGCAAATGTGTAGTCGGAACCGGCATTCAAGGCAAGCTGGTTTGTCAGCATTCCCATATCCTTGCTCTTATTGGTATATGAACCTTCAACCCAGAGGCCAGCAATTAGGTCCCATTTTGCATCGAAACCGAACCTGTTCTCAGGTATCTTTTCGTACGAAGTGATGTCATCACCCAGTTCCCTGCTGTCTGCAATCCTATGATGATAAGAGAAAGCCATCTCGCCGGAAGGCACTGGAAGTTGCAGTCTTCCTCCGAATTCCGGTATTTTCCTGTTTACAGGAATAACGTCCCAGCCTCTTTTTTCATTATTTCCGTATAATCCCCACAGCCATACATTGGCATTATTAAGAAAATAATATCTTGCCAGGAGACCCCAGACTCCATCGGTAAGCTGAAGCGGATCACGTGGATCCATCTGGTCGAACCACATCAGCGGCCGAAGCATGGAAGCGGAGCCAAAATTAAGTTTTTGTAAGCCTAACCTTAGCTCAAACTGATGGGTTGAGTACCTGATCCATGCGCGGTACGGTTTAAGATCGCCTATGGATGAAAGGGTGTCGAAAGGGTGAAGTCCGGCACTGCCGAAGATATTGGCAGAGATCTCAGTGTCAAACAAATTTTTGGATTCTTTCCTTAAAGAGTAATTGAACTGAGGTATGTATCTGACTCCTCCCCATAATGGTAGTTCACTGCTGCTGTTTATATTTGCCCAGGACGAAAGCTGGCCGCTGAAGCGCAAACTATCCTGCCCTCTCAGACTTACTGCTATAATCAGGAATATAAACGATATAAAAACACGCAATTCCATACCACTCTTTTACTTTCTTTAATATTGAACTGCCCCATCCCACCTGAATGTTGTAATTGAATGAGCTCTCAGCCTTTGAATGGTTGTCTTATTATGCCATGATATTTTGCAGTCAGTTTCAATTCCATTATTAATGACATTTAATACAATGGTTCCATCGTTATTTTGAAACCCTACAAAATTAAGTTGTGAAGAACCACCGGTACATTGTATGCGATTTGCTCCGGGCCTTACAAATTTGCTAAAATGGGCCAGGTAATAAAATAATCCTGTAAACGTTACTTCTTTTGTATCACGGTCAATAATTACAACCGGGTGCTGATGGTTATTATCAGGATCTGAATGTTCAGGTGAAGTCAGCCATGGGCCGCCATCCTGATCGAGTATCATATTCCAGTAAATCCAGCCCGAAACCCAGTTTTTCAAATCATCCATAATCATATTCCCCCAGAATTCTCCATCAGAAAATTCGTGGACCGGCCTTTTAACGTAGCATATCTCAGCCATCCAGATCGGGAGATCAGGGTAGCGGTTGTGAAGATCTGTAAGGGAAGAGAATTTACCCCAGTCATATCCATGAACAGCAAGTTTGCTGATGTACTTTCCTGCTTCCGGGTCATCCATCACTGCAGGAAATTTCAGGAGTCCATCGTAACGGAAACATGTTTCCCCCAAAACAATTTTTGTTGATAAACCGCTGGTTTGAAGCTGAGGAACAATGTGGTTTTTAATCATTTCCCCCATGACTTTATAGGTTACATCAGAATATCCCTGATGCGGGTTTGCGTTCTCAGATTCGTTGAAAAGAATAAGATAGTCAATAGTAACTCCATTGGCAGCATAGGACTGCAGATATTTTGAATAATACCTGGCCAGGGCACTAAAATATTCGGGTTTTATATGTTTTTCACCATGCTTCAGGCCATAATACATCCAGTCCGGGGCAAAGTCCATGGGTGATTCAATCTCAAACCTGCCGTATTGTTGCGCTTTTTTAATAAATGTTATCAGGCCGTTTGGACCTAAATCTCTTTTGATACTAAAATAATCCATGGCTGTATCGCCCGGGGTATCGTTATAGGAATACCAGGGGCCAGCAGATGCGAAATCACATGCGGCAATAGGGGATTTCATTAAGGTGTATCCGGCACCGGCCTCAGGATCAAAAAGCATTTTTAGTACACTGTCCTGCATCTCGGCGTCAAGAGTGTTGAGGCATATCATTCCCGCTTCATTGAAACTTGCCCCAAATCCGTCCATTATTTGAAATCGCGTATTTTCATCTATATTGATAACAGGCAATGAAGATTCATCAACTGTTTTGATATGCAGAATATCTTTTTTTGTCAGCCGGTCTCCGTCCTGTGATGAGGTATATATAGTCAGATTCTGAAATTCGGAGACACGGCACTGAGTATATATACATAACATACTTAAGATTACTGAATATCGGATCCAGGTGAGTAATTTCCTCCCATTTTTTTCTTTCATTTTTTGCAAAGTATTAAGGCATTATATGATTGGATTTTGTGAATAAACATAAAGATAATTCAATACATATTAATGATATACAGTAATTTAAAGAAACCATGGCCATTCACAAAATATAAAATCCCAGATAACCGGGTATTTTATATGTTATCAACAAAAAAAATACCTCATTTTCAGTCCAAATCAAATATTTTCAGATAATTAATTTTAAGATCCTTTAAAGTAGCGCTTTACAATTAGTTTTTGTATAAATGATGAAAGAGACCTGATAGTCTCATTTGCAGGAATTAAACTATTTTAACCATCTTCCAAAGGAAGAGATGGAATAACTCCAGCACCATGAGATCAAACAATTTTATTCTACTTTTCCCTCTAAATGCAAAAAATCATGTGAATATTTATTCTTTATGCATCTTACACCTTATCCGGAACGATATATGGCGGACGATAATTCCGGGTCAACATCATATCAGCTTCGGAGTCGTTGGCAAACTTTTCGAGATCACCCATAAACCGTAATTCGCGCCCGAGGCGATAGGAGATATTAGCCAGGTGCGGAAGGGCACATGAATAATGACCTTCAATAATATCGCAATTCAGGGTCTCGTCTTTGCCGGAGCGTATGGCATCAATAAAATTAGCCCAATGTGATCCAAGTGAACCAATCCGGTCAATATCTTCATCCTGCCCGGGTCCGTCATCTTTTGAACCTGCAAATGACACTTTTTCCCGTTTACGAAATGCTTTCCAAGGCCTGGCCGGCTCGCCTTTAAGTTCGAGGTATCCTTCGGTACCGTAAAATATGTTTCCGACAGTTATACCGATGCTTGATTCAGCGTTGGAATACCGGCCCCTGGTTTCAAACTCAATCATTTTTCCATCGTTGTATTTAAAGATGGAAGTCAGGGTATTTGGAGTTTCCTGTGCACATTCGGCAGGGTCAATGCCATATATTCCACCGTTGGAATACACAGTAACCGGGTGTTCGTTCTTATTCATTCCCCAGCGGGCAACATCGAACTGGTGAGGGCCCTGGTTACCGGTATCTCCATTTCCTGTATCCCAGAACCAGTGCCAGTTGTAGTGAACCCGCTTCTCGTTATACTGGCGCCAGTGGGCAGGACCTAGCCACCGGTCGTAATGCAGTGTTGAGGGAGGGGTACTGTCTTTTGCAATGCCGAATGAATTCCGTGGATTGATACAGAGACCTCTGGCCATATATATCTCACCGATACCTCCATCATGCAGAAACTTCATGGCTTCATTCAAATTGGTACCTGAACGGTTTTGAAATCCGACCTGTACGCGCACATTATACTTGCGGGATGCTTCAATCATTTTCCTCCCTTCAAAAATATTATGAGAGGAAGGTTTTTCAACGTAAACATGTTTGCCTGCC
>CAZKMG010000226.1:1061-6484 GCA_964553465.1 uncultured Bacteroidaceae bacterium | reverse complement strand
GTGGTGCATTGTTTTCATATAATAATCAGGGATAATTCCATTTTCTTCACATATTATTAATGAATCAATGGTATGTGCGGCTAAGCCTGCCGTAAAGTTCTGGCTCCTGATCTTATCCATCATTTTCTGCACGATATCTACCTTATTATCCCTGACCAGCCAGTCGCACCAGTTTCCCTGTACTTGAATTATATCAGCACCTAAATCAATTGCCTTATTAATCTCTTCATAATAATCTCCGTTTTTCATGTTTGGTGCCACCTGAGAGATTACTTTAATTTTGCTTCCGGTGGTTTTTTTATATTTGGCCATCAGGACATTAGTTGCGAAACCAATATTTATTGCATTTATGCCGGTTTTCTCTGCCAGTATTAATGTTTCATATATTTTTTTCTCAGTGTTATAAGCTTTAAAGAGGTCCGGTACATAAAGTAAATCTCGTGAGTGGGCCCAACCACCAATAAGGTTTCCTCCTAAAATCATCCGGCTGATCTCATGATCACCAATCTTCCCTTTCGGCAGTATACCTTTTAATTCTCCAAGAGAAGCCTGATTTAATTGAATTGTTGCACCCGACAGTACATCAACTCCATATTTCTTGTTATTTTTAACTGCCCAAAATCCCATCAGGCCAAGAATAGGAAGTGTTGCAATGTTTTTCAGAATTTCACGCCGTGAATTGGAATAGGTTTCCATTTCTTCCTTTTGTATTTGAGATTCCTTTTTTGGTTTCTTAAGCTGCTTTATCAGAATATCAATACCATATCCTTTTTCTTTGTAGAAAACGAAAAATATTAACATAGCGGCCTCAATAAAGATATTATCTACAATAAAGAGATGGCCTTCTCCAACACTAAATAATGAGTCACCAAAAGGAGGGTAAGCAAAATAATAAAGTGTTAATAAAATTGTTCCGGCGATTGCAGAGATATTTGAAAATAGCCCGATAAACAAAGCGAGACCTATTAAAATCAACCCATATATATTAAGCATGTCCACTATTTTTAGCATACCACCAGTTGATGCTATCCAATGATAAAACCCGGATAATGGTCCTGTAGAATTTGATAGATAAGAATATGAACTCCAATCCTTTATCATAAGTTTCGATATGCCTTCATACAGGAAATGCCATCCTATCGACATTCTGAGAATAGAAATAAAGAATTTCTTCCAGTCCACCTGATGTAAAATTTTCATATGATATAAATTAGTTTGAAAATATATTTTTGTCAGAAATTGTAAAATTAAATAAGTATCGAATAATTCATAATAATAAATCAGTATTGTCCGACTAATTTTTTATAGTAGCAGTAATTGCCGAATGTTTCGTTAAAAAGTAGTAATTTAGTTTTGCCAGAATAAATACAAACTGAGCAAAAATATAGAAATAAAAATTGTAATAAGGTAGATTTTTAAACAGAGGAAGAATTTGGTAAATAAAGCTGAAGTTCAGGAGTTGATTAGCAAGAATAAAAATGATTATTATTAAAAGTTTTCAACTTCATTTTTTTGTGGTAGATATGAAAATACAATATAAGCGCAGGTATTGCTTCCATTAATTGCACAATTTCTTATAGCAGTTGTAAAAATAAATAGCACAAGCTAATAAAGCTTTTTCCAGAGTAGACTTTCTTGTGAGAATACATTTGATAAGCATGCTGGATATTTATGAATTAATGAAGAGTGCAAAGAAAAACGTATTGTAAAAGAGGCAAAACTTCTCCAACTGGATAGTTCTGATTATATATTTTGGAGGTTGATTTTGATTTTGAAAGTATTTTATTAATTATCAAAGCTTTAAATATAAATACTGGTGAAATTAATTTTTAGTAGGACAATAGTGAAAAATTTACTATTAAAACAGACACGAATAATAAAGAAATTAATTTACACTTTCGTTTCTATTTTAATGTTATGTAATTCGGCTTATGCTACAACTTACTATGTCCGCCCAGATGGAAGCGATTCCAACAATGGTTTGACTAACGCATCTGACGGTGCTTGGAAAACAATCAGTAAAGCCTGTACAACAATGGTGGCGGGGGATAGTGCGAGTATTCAATCGGGAACGTACAATGAAACGATCAACACCATCAGGAGCGGTTCTTCGGGAAGTAGAATTACATTTCTGGCTTCCGATATTGTGATAACGGGTAGGTGGAATGTCCATCATGATTACATCACCATAAAGGGATTTACCTTAAATGGAAATGGAATTTATATATCAACACGTGGAGGATCCGATGGCAATTATTGCGAAATCCTGAATAATCATATTACCAACAAAGAAATCGCCATATTAGGTAATGCGACAGGTTGTTTGATCCGTGAAAATAATCTGGTAGTTACGAGCGGTCCAGGAAGTGATTTCACCCAAATTACTATTTTTGGAACAAACAATATTGCTGAAAATAACGAAATTGGCCCGGCGCAGGATATCGATGCCTTTCGTTTCTGGGGGCATGATAATATCATTCGCAATAATTATATTCACGACATTACTTTCTCTCCCGGTTCCAGTGCTCATATGGATATATTTCAGACATACGGTGATAATGGAGACGCCTGTTATAACTATGTTATTGAAAATAACCTGTGTATTCATTCACAGGGTCAGATGTTCAATCTTGAGGAAACCGGGGCGAATATACACGATATAATTTTTCGCAATAATGTGTGGGCTAAATTCAGCCAGAATGGCAACATCAAAATGCCAAATGTGCAATTTTACAATAACACTTTTTACGATGTCGGGTTTTTTTATAATTCTAGTATGAACTGTTCCGGTACGGTGTTTAAGAATAACATGTTTATTGGGTTGCATGGTTGGTATAACAACACCGATTACTCTGTTGGCGCTAATGGTAATTTATTTAGAATAGCCGGGGGATATACCTGGACGCTACAATACAACTTCTTTTCGCAATTAAATGGAATTGCATTGAAGACTTTCGATAACCAAACCGGAGGAATTAACGGTGGGGCCATCAATTTTACCAATGCAGCTATCAACGATTTTACACTTCTTTCAAACAGCCCCGTGATAGATCATGGTACCACGCTGACTGGATTTAATTACGACCTTATTGGGATAACTCGGCCCCAAGGTTCTGGATGGGATATCGGTGCGTATGAATATAATTCCGGAACCGGTGTCCAAACACAGTCCGTTTTAACAGAAACCATTACATTTGAGTTATCACAGAATTATCCTAATCCTTTCAATCCGATAACATTAATAAAATATCAGGTTCCTAAAAATTCTTTTGTAAGAATCAGTGTTTATAACATTTGTGGAATTGAAGTAGGAACATTAGTCAATCAGGAGCAATCAACAGGAAGTTATGAAGTAAAATTTGACGCACATGGATTACCAGGCGGGGAATATTTCTATAGGGTACACATCGGAGAATTCGTGGAGTCTAAGAAGATGTTGCTAATAAAATAAACAGAGAAAAAAAATGAAAAAAAAAGTAAGCGTATTATTAATTGCATTCGCTTCAATAATATTTAATACTATCGGTGCCCATGCAACTTCCTGGTATGTGGATAATGCAGTGTCGGTTTCAGGGAAAGGTCAGTCCTGGGTAACTGCATTCAGGCATTTTTCGGACATTAATTGGTCAAATGTTCATGCAGGCGATACTATATACATTAGTGGAGGACCATCCGGAGGAACAAAAACGTATACCGAGTCATGGTCAGTGGGTGCAAGCGGAACTGTAGGCCTTCCAATTACTATTGCCGTGGATGCCGTTAATAAGAACCATAATGGAACTGCAGTATTTGATTATAATGCCCAGGGAGATTTAGCGACTGTAGATGCCATTACCATCAATAATCGTAGCTATATTTCTATCAATGGGAATGTAAATGGACAAAATCACATCGTTTTTAAAAATCTGCGTAATATTACCAGCAATCCTCATGGAGTAGGAGAGGGCTCAACACAGGCAAACTGCATCGTTGGTACTGGAAATACAGCTATCATTATCGATCATATTGATGTAGTTAATTGCAACAATCCTGTAAGGTTAAGGGATGGATCCCAAGGCAATGAAATAATGCATTCAAACTTTCGACAAGTACGCGGTGATGTAGCGATCTTGCTCGACGCAGGTGCAGAGACCTGGGATGCAAATAAGATACATGATAATTATATCGAGCTGCTATACAACAGGGCTGCGCCCCCGAACCAGCTTAATCCCCGTTACGGAGGGCCGGATGGAATCCAGACCTCCAGCGGACTTTCTATCTATAGAAATACCTTCAAGTATACCACCACATCGGTGTACACTTCGACGCAACACCCGGATATATGCCAGATTCAGGGTAACTACATTAAGATATACGACAATGAATTTATTAACATAGCGGATGCAGGTATCGATTACGACTGCTATGCCAACAGTACACCTCACGACGTATGGATATACAACAATCTTTTCCACATCGTTGAAATAATAGACAGGTCTCCGGAATTTTTCCGGTTCTATATCTCCACCATGACCAGCCTATTTTCTATAACTAACTTCAAGATATTCAATAATACATTCATTGATAACACAGGGGTGAACCAGACCGGTTATTTGGCGGTGCGTTTCAACGGATTCAAAAACAACAATCCCACCGGATCGGGCAACGAGATAAAAAACAACATCTTCTATAACTGTGGCAACGGATCCCAATATCAGAATATTTATATAGCGGCCAGCAACGGTTTTACCGATAATTCGTTTGTTTTTGACGCCAACATCTATTACAACAGCACCAATCCTCCTTACATTTATTATAATGGCACCAGTTACCCGGCCGACAGTTGGGTTTTGACCTGGGAACCACACGGTAAGACCAGCTCGCCGACATTTGTCAGGTATTCCCCGAACAATGCCAACAATGATCTGCATCTTTCTTCAATAGATAAAGTGGCAAAAGATGCAGGAGTTTCATTAAGCAGTTATTTTACTACCGACAAGGACGGGAAACCCCGACCGCAAGGTTCTGCATGGGATATAGGTGCGTATGAATAAGGTTTCGGAACCGGTGACTAAATTCAAACCATTTCTCAATAAGTGTTTAAAATTATAAAGCAAAAAATCACTAAAAATAAAGGATTAAGTCATGAAGAATTTAATTTATAATAATCCCATGCACATAGCAAGGTGTATAGTTGTAACAATACTTTTACTTTTATCTTGCTGGGTTCAGGCTGGTTTGTATTATGTTTCCAGGAACGGTAACAACAGCGGGGGTACGACGTGGAATTCGGCGTGGAATGAGTTCAGCCAGGTGAATTGGAATACCATCGCACCCGGCAGTATTCTATATGTTGCTGCGGGCACTTATACCACTTGTTTCCCGACTCTTAACATTTCCGGAATTACGATTAAGCGGGCAACGGTTTCAGATCATGGAAATAC
>CAZKMG010000226.1:0-1035 GCA_964553465.1 uncultured Bacteroidaceae bacterium | reverse complement strand
ATGACTTTTTTGACGGGCAGGTCCTGGTCGATCATGCACCGAGTTATTTTCTTCATGTCAGGGGTGTAAGCAGTTTCACTTTTGATGGTGTTTCTCATTCTCCATGGAAATTCCGTGAAGTTGGCATTACCGGCATTGGTGGGCAGATCTTATTGGAGAACTCCAGCAATGTAACGATTCGCAATGTTGAGTTAGACGGAAATTCTGAAAGCACCTTAGATGGAGGACCGGAAGATGGACTCCGGGTCACATACTGCGACAACCTGATAGTTGAGCATTGCTATATCCATGATTTCAGGCAATCATCCGGGCGAGGTGCTGCACATGAGGATGCAGTCCAGATGCCTAGCGGTAATCATGTAACATTTCGTTACAATATTTTTGCAAATTGCGGAATGCTTCTTTTCTTAGGTGACCCTGCATGGAACAATCAATGGGTCAATGACATAACAATCGAGCATAATCTTTTTTACTGTGCCAGCGGTATAGGCAGAGGTACGTATAATGGCATCGACCTTAAAGGTACGAATAAAAATGGCACTGATACAACAAGGATAGAAAACAACACCTTTGCTCTCAGAAGTGATGAGAGTTCAAGAAGATGCTTGTACTTTTCCAGAACTGGCAATAGCAATCCTGCCAATACTTATTTTCGTAATAACATTATTTACAATAGTACTATCGGTGATGTAGCCCAGGCACCTTACCATTCATACAATTGTTATTATAACCCATTTAATCCGGGCGATACCTTGTCGGAAACAGGTGGGCTTATATCCGATCCATTGTTCGTCAACTATGCCAGAGATGATTTTCACCTGCAACCTACTTCACCATGCATAAATAGGGGAGTGGACCTCCACTGGCCGTATGATTTTGACGGGATACGGATCGTGAATACTCCGGATATGGGTTGCTTTGAATCCACGAATAAATAATCAACGATCTTTTGAAAAGCTATTAAATAACCTTCCCGATCAATGGGTTTTACATTCGTGTAAAACTTTGATTATTTAAAACACCAATCGATTGTTG
>CAZKMG010000225.1:0-6489 GCA_964553465.1 uncultured Bacteroidaceae bacterium | reverse complement strand
GGATGAAAATTGGTATCATCAGGGAATCCAAAATCCCTCACGATAAGAGGGTTCCGCTAACACCCATACAATGCAGAAGGATTATGGATCAATATCCCTGGATTGAAATTAAAATACAACCTGATAAAGAAAGATCTTATTCAGACGTAGAATACACAAATTTAGGTATTCACTTGAGTAAAGACCTGAACAATTGTGATATTATTATGGGAATTAAAGAAGTCGCAATATTTAATCTTATTCCAGGTAAAACATATATGTTCTTTTCTCATACAGCCAAGAAGCAAACTCAAAATCTAGAATTACTAAGGGAGATTCTCAGGAAAAAAATCCGTTTAGTTGATTACGAATACCTTTCGGAAAATAATCAACGAATTGTCACTTTTGGACGATTTGCAGGTATTGTTGGAGCGTACAATGCTTTGCTGGCGTACGGGAAAAGATACCATTGCTTTGAATTATCACATGCATGGAAATCTAAAGATCGAAAGGAATTGTTTGAAAAACTAAAGGATATCAATATTCCAAGTCTGAAAACAGTTATTACTGGAGGTGGAAGGGTTGCGCATGGTGCAATGGAAACGCTTCTTGCAGCCGGTTTTAAGAAGACGGACCCGGATAACTTTCTTAACCATGAATTTACATTTCCTATTTTTACCCATCTGGACCCTGATCAATATGTGAAACGAATTGACGGACAGAATTTTGACCTTAATCATTTTTTCGAGTTCCCAGAAGATTATGAAACATTTTTCCTGCCTTACTCAGCTGCATCCGATTTATATATTGCATGTCATTACTGGGATCCTCGCTCCCCAAAGTTATTTACAGCAGAAGATGCCAGGAAAGAAAGTTTCAGAATAAAAATAATTGCGGATGTGAGTTGCGATCTTAATGGTCCAATTCCTTCTACTCTCCGTGTTTCAACGATCGCTGAACCATTTTATGGATATGATCCATTCACTGAAAAAGAGTCTCATCCATTTGATCCACATAATATTACAGTCATGGCTGTTGATAATCTTCCAAGTGAATTACCCAGGGATGCCTCAGCCGAATTCGGAAATAATATTGAGCAGAAAGTAATTCCAGCTTTGATTGGAAAATCTGACCCGGTCATAATTAAGCAGGCTACTATTGCAGAGAATGGTTTCCTTACAGATAATTTCTCTTACCTTTCTGGTTTTGTAAGTGGTTTGGAGTAAACTAATGAGAAAATGTTAATTTCTTCCTAAAGATTTCGTAGTTCTTTTAAATCTGCTATCATAGCTGAGGGATCTTTGGCTGAAAAAACACTATTACCAACAACAAAAGCATCAACTCCAGCATCAATGAGTTGCCTTATATTTGCTTTTCCAATTCCTCCATCAACCTGGATAAGTGTTTTTACGCCCTGGTCAATAATCATTTTCTTAAGGTTTCGGATTTTTTGATAGGAGTACTCCAGGAACTTTTGAGCCCCGAAACCCGGATTTACAGTCATTATTAATACCATGCTTAATTTCGCAAGGACGTTTTCGATAGAAGAAATCGGTGTATGAGGATTTAAAGCAACAGCAGGTTGCATCCCCAAATCCTTAATAGCTGTGACTGTCCTGTCAAGGTGATTACAAACTTCAACATGAACAGAAAGAATGTTGGCGCCAGCCTTTTTAAATTCTTCCAGATAACGATCGGGATCAATGATCATTAGATGAACATCTAGTGGTTTATTTGCAGCTTCGCTAATCTTTTGGATAATGGGAAATCCAAAGCTAATATTTGGAACAAATACACCGTCCATTATATCCAGATGGATCCAGTCAGCACGTGAATTATTAAGCATGTTAATTTCCTCACCGAGTTTAAGGAAATTAGCTGTTAAAACAGAAGGAGCGATGATGGGCATAATGAAAAAATCTTATCCTAAATAACTTTTTAGAATCTTGCTACGTGTGGTTTGCTTTAATCTTTTTATGGCTTTCTCTTTTATTTGGCGTACTCTTTCACGCGTAAGGCTGAATTCTTCCCCGATCTCTTCAAGTGTATGAGGGTGTTTCCCATTCAGACCGAAATATAACCTGATAATACTGGCTTCCCGGTAAGTTAGCGTAGAAAGTGCACGTTCAATTTCCTTCCTAAGAGACTCTGTAATGAGTCCTTTGTCAGGGCTGGGAATATCAGAATTCAGCAACACATCATATAAATTTCCATCCTCTCCTTCCTGGAGTGGAGCGTCCATTGACACATGTCTGCCTGAAGAGCGCATTGCGTCCTTTATATCTTCGGGGGCAATTTCCATTACTTGAGAAATTTCAATAATTGTAGGTTCCCTTTCAAATGCTTGTTCTAACTGGTTGAAAATTTTATTAATTTTATTAATAGATCCAATTTTATTCAAGGGGAGTCTAACAATACGGGCTTGTTCAGCAAGAGCCTGAAGAATTGACTGACGGATCCACCATACAGCATAGGAAATAAATTTAAAACCTCTGGTTTCGTCGAAACGTTGTGCAGCTTTAATAAGGCCCAGATTACCTTCATTAATCAAATCAGGAAGACTCAGTCCCTGGTTTTGGTATTGTTTTGCAACTGAAACAACAAACCTGAGGTTTGCTTTTATAAGTTTTTCAAGTGCTTCAGGATCACCCTTACGAATTCTGCGAGCAAGGTCAACTTCCTCTTCTGCATTGATCAACTCAACTTTTCCTATTTCATGAAGGTATTTATCAAGAGAGGGAGTTTCCCTGTTTGTAACCTGCTTGATAATTTTCAGTTGTCTCATATATGAAATAAATATTAATCTTTGTTATACGTATAATAAAACTTAGGGTTTCATACAAGGTTTACTTTTTTTAATAAATATTAAATATAAAACCATGTAATCCGGGTAATCCCTCATTCATGAAGTACATTAGTTCTTAAAAATTTATTAACAATACCATCATATAATTTGTTTAATTTTTTCATGGTGAAGTTAAATGATAATAAGCATAAAATTGAAATAAAAGAATAATAATTTGGTAGAATTAACTAAATCAATTAATATTGCAAAGTATTTCCATATCCTTTTTTATTATTTCAATCATATTCTCTTTCCGCATAACAATTTGCTACCCACTTGGTCAAATTGTGAAACGAATTAAACATTAATTATCCGATAAATTCCATATTAAAAAGACATGTACGATATTGTTGAGTTAAACAAGAAGCTCCTTCCTGAATTAAGGGATATAGCCAAGGAACTAAATGTTAAAAGAGTAGAATCTTTTAAAAAACAGGATCTGATTTATAAAATTCTAGATCAACAGGCTATTGTTGCTTCAGAAGCTAAATCCATGAGAAAGGAGTCACCATTGATGAATAAGGCAGGGTCAAGGCAGGATCGAAACAACAGGCCAGGTTTACGTAAAAAAAGATCCCGTCAAGATTTCCCAAAACAGGAACAGAAAGAAGAAAGAATTGAAAAAGAAATGCCGGAACATTTAAAAGTTATAGATAATGATCTTTCCAAGGAGCTAGCTCTGGAAACTTTTGATGATCCAGGTGAAGCGGAAGTGCTTCCTGTAGAGTTAAATCCTAAAAAGCCAAGTTTTGAAGATAGATCTTTTAAGCGAATTCATCCTGAAAGGAATGGGCAATTGGATTTAATTCCAAAATCTGAAAAAGAGGAAGGCCCCGAGAAAACTGAAAAATTTGAAAGGCCTGATAAGAGTGAAAGGCATGGCAGGCCTGATCGTAGACAAAACGATCGTTTCGATTTTGAAGGAATCATTGTAGCACAGGGTGTTCTTGAAATTATGCCAGATGGATATGGATTTCTCCGTTCTTCTGATTATAACTACCTCAATTCACCTGATGATATTTATGTTTCTCAAAGTCAGATAAAACTGTTTGGCCTAAAAACCGGGGATAATGTTAAAGGTGCTATCAGACCTCCTAAGGAAGGTGAAAAATATTTCCCACTTATTAAAGTGGAAGATATAAATGGAAGATCTCCTGATTACATTCGTGACAGGGTTCCATTCGATTATCTGACACCGTTATTTCCAAATGAAAAATTTCAACTCGTTGGGAATGGACATGATAATCTTTCTGTTAGGGTAGTTGATATGTTTTCTCCCATTGGCAAGGGTCAGAGGGGATTAATTGTTGCACAGCCTAAAACCGGAAAGACTATATTATTACAAAACATTGCTAATGCGATTGCTGCTAATCATCCTGAAGTTTTTCTGATAATCCTTCTTGTAGATGAGAGACCTGAAGAGGTAACTGATATGGCAAGAAATGTGAGAGCAGAAGTTGTATCTTCTACTTTTGATGAACCAGCTGAGAGGCATGTAAGGGTTGCGAATATTGTTCTTGAAAAAGCTAAACGGATGGTCGAGTGCGGTCATGATGTAGTAATACTTCTTGATTCAATAACTCGCCTGGCACGTGCATATAATACCATTGCACCTGCTTCCGGAAAGGTCCTTTCCGGTGGAGTGGATTCAAATGCTCTTCACAAACCAAAAAGATTTTTTGGTGCTGCCAGAAATATTGAAAATGGGGGTTCTCTCACAATTATTGCCACAGCCCTTACTGAAACTGGTTCAAAAATGGATGATGTAATTTTTGAAGAGTTTAAAGGAACCGGTAACATGGAATTGCAACTTGACAGAAAACTAGCTAATAAACGTGTATGGCCAGCAGTGGATATCAATGCATCCAGCACCAGAAGGGAAGATCTTTTACTGAATAAACAAATTCTGAACAAAATCTGGGTTCTTAGAAATTACCTTTCTGATATGACATCAGTTGAAGCTATGGAATTTATCTCAGACAAAATGAATAAAACTGAAAGTAACGAAGAATTTCTCATTTCCATGAATAGTGATTGATCTTATTCTTTTAGTGATAGAAACTAGTGAATCATTATGAGGCATGTAAAATTTTAACTATATATCAGAGAGCCATTATATCCATTTAATGCTTTCATTCTATTAAGTAATTACTACAGAATATTTATTGATCTGTCCTCATTTACCACTATTTAAATTACAACCATTACTCACATCTTTAAGTTACAGATTTTCACTTTTTAGGTTTGATAATAGACCTCATGGAATCGGAATAAATACTCCTGTCGGATTTATTTAAAATCAATATGAATAATATTTTCAGGACTTTTTATATTATGAAGATATCCTAAATTATAGTAATTTTGTTCCTCGTTTAAAATTAATAAAAATTCAATTTTAAAATACCTAATAATATTAAAATGGCTGGTAGCAAAAAGAACTTTATAACATGTGATGGCAATTATGCAGCTTCTTATATAGCTTATATGTTTAGTGAAGTAGCAGCAATTTATCCAATTACACCATCATCAACTATGGCTGAGTATATTGATGAATGGGCTGCATTTGGTAAGAAAAATATATTTGGGCAGGTAGTTAAGGTTACCGAGATGCAATCTGAAGGAGGGGCTGCAGGGGCCCTTCATGGTTCCTTACAAGGTGGAGCTCTGACTTCAACATTCACTGCCTCACAGGGATTATTGCTTATGATCCCGAATATGTATAAAATTTCCGGTGAATTATTACCTGGAGTATTTCATGTATCTGCACGAAGTCTTGCTGCACAAGCCTTATCCATTTTTGGTGATCACAGTGATGTTATGAGTGCACGACAGACTGGGTTTGCATTCCTTGCTACCGGAAGTGTCCAGGAGATAATGGATCTGGCAGGTATAGCTCATCTTGCAGCCATAAAATCAAGGATACCTTTTCTTCATTTCTTCGATGGATTCAGAACATCTCATGAAATCCAAAAAGTTGAAGCTCCGTCCCAGGATGATCTGGCTCCTTTAATTGACACGAAAGCCCTTCAGGAATTTCGTGATAAAGCCCTGAACCCGGAGCATCCGGTTACTAGAGGATTGGCTCAGAATCCGGATATATACTTTCAGGCCAGAGAAGCTTCCAACGTATTTTATGAAAATCTCCCCGATATAGTAGAGGAATACATGCAGAAGATTAACAAAATAACTGGAAGGGAATACCATCCTTTTACCTATTATGGGGCACCTGATGCTGAAAATATCTTGGTAGCTATGGGTTCCATTACTGAAACTATAAAAGAGGTAGTTGATTATCTTTCAGAAAAAGGGGAGAAAGTTGGAATTATTTCTGTTCATCTTTATCGGCCATTTACGGGTAAATATTTTTTCAATGTGCTTCCTAAATCAGTGAAAAGGATTGGAGTTTTGGATCGGACAAAGGAACCTGGTGCCAATGGGGAGCCTCTTTATTTGGATGTACGGGATCTTTTTTATGGCCAGGATAAGGCTCCTGTTATCATTGGTGGACGTTATGGGCTAAGCTCAAAAGATACAACACCAGCAATGATCCTCTCGGTTTTCGATAATCTCAAGTTAAAAGAACCAAAAAACAGGTTCACAGTCGGAATAGTTGATGATGTTAGTTTTACATCACTTCCCCTTGTACCTGAGATTTCAGTTGTTAA
>CAZKMG010000224.1:0-6507 GCA_964553465.1 uncultured Bacteroidaceae bacterium | reverse complement strand
AAATTCATGTTGGGTTTATTTGAAAATCCGTATGTTGACCCGGAAAGAGCTGTTAAAATAGTTCATTCTGAAAAAAACCAGGAACTCGCTTTGCGTGCTTCACGCGAAGGTATTGTGCTGTTGAAAAATGAGAATAAGATCCTTCCCCTCAACAAGAATATCCGTTCTGTTGCAGTTATAGGGCCAAATGCAGCCAGCGAAGTTAATTTGCTCGGGGACTATATCCCAAAGAAATTATTGTATAAAACTACCTCTGTCCTGGATGCTATTAGACAAAAATTACCTTCAGGAACAAAAGTGACTTATGTCCAGGGATGTGATGTACTGGACACAAAAACAAATTCGATAAAGGAAGCACAGAAAGCCGCTAAGAAAGCTGACTTTGCTATTGTCGTAATTGGGGAAGACGGAAGAACTGACGGAGAGAGTGATGATTCGCACAACATTGAATTGACGGGACTGCAAAATGAACTGGTCAAAGCAGTGTTTGAAACAGGTACGCCTACTATTGTCGTACTGATGAGCGGCCGTCCGTTAGCCATCCCATGGATCGCGGAGAGTGTCCCTGCAATTGTTGAGTCCTGGATGTGTGGAGAAAAAGGTGCCGAAGCCATTGCTGATGTTCTTTTCGGTGATGTGAATCCCAGCGGTAAACTACCAATTACCTTTCCAAGGCATGTCGGACAAATGCCGTTTTATTACAATTACAAACCCTCTAAATTCATGAGGATGAGAAGGGCCTATGTTACTATGCCCTTAACACCATTGTATGAGTTTGGCTTTGGACTCAGTTATACTACATTCGAATACAACAACCTTGTCATTACTCCTTCTGAAATACGTCCGGCAGGAAATGTGCAAGTGAGCGTTGATGTAAAAAACACAGGTGATCGTCAGGGCAGTGAAGTGGTGCAGCTCTATATTGATGATGTCATCAGTTCCATGGTCACCCCGATCATAGAATTAAAAGGATTTGAGAAAATAGATCTTAAGCCTGGAGAGACAAAGACAGTTCATTTTACCCTGAAACCTGAACAATTATCGTTCCTGGATGCACATATGGAACCCGTGGTTGAGCCGGGAAGATTCGATGTGATGGTTGGCAGTTCATCAGCCGACATAAGGCTCAGGGGAAATTTTGAGGTTAAAAAATGATATATTTTATTATTTCATGACAAATAAAATATATCATAATATTTATTTTAAAGACCGTAACATATGAAAAGGAGGGATCTAATTAAATTGGTTCCTATTTCGATGATTGGATATGCGGCATCGTCCTTAAAATCCGGATCAACTTTATGGGAATCGGATTCTTCGGATGTGTATGCTCAGATTAAGCTGCATAGAGGAACACCAACATTGTTTCTGGATGGTCAACCCGTCCATTATTCAGGGATGTGGGTCACTACTCCTTCTCCCAATCATTGGGGACATGCTGACTGGTCGGCCGAGCATCCAATAAATGGAAATTCTGATACTGCTCAACGTACTGCCAGGACCGGAACACATATTTATGCTTTTGGTGTCGGACAAGAATGGTGCGGCCCCCGTGAAGGACATTCGGGTCATTTCGATTTTTCCGCAGTTGAGGCAAGTTTCATGCAAATCATTAAAACCGACCCAAAGGCTCGCCTTCACTTGCGTATCCAGTTGGAACAGGGTATGATAATCCGGGGAAAAGAAGGCTGGTGGCAAAAAGTATACCCGGATGAATGCGAGGTGACCAGTGAAGGCAAAAGACAGGAACAATCTTATGCTTCGATTATATGGAGGGAAGAAGCAAAGGAATTCCTGAAAAAATATGTGGATCATATAAAAAAAATTGGATTGGAAAAGTATGTCATCGCTTACCAGGTTTTGGCAGCCCAGTCAGGTGAGTGGACGAAATGGAACTCTGCAGGTACCGAACACTGCGGGGATTACAGTGGACCAATGCAACGGCATTTCAGGGAGTTCCTGTTTGAAAAGTATGGAGGAGAGTTATCTGCCTTAAGACTTGCATGGAACAATCCTGACGTTACTTTCGACACAGCTGAAGTTCCATCCCAGAAAGAACAATTACAGACCAGGCACTATTCATTCAGGGATCCTGCAACTGAACAAAAAGTAATTGATTATTTCATATGCCTTGCAAGACTTTGTTCAGACCTCATCATCGATTTCTGCCGTACAATTAAGGAAGCAACAGAAAACAAAGCCGTGGCAGGAGTCTTTTACGGGTACACACTTTTTGGTCCATACAACCAGGGCTTCTTTGGAGAGAGAAGCGAAGGAAGCGGCTTTTATGGCGAAACAGGAGAAGGGAACAGTACTGCATATTCAAAAATTCAGAGAAATGGACATCTGGCATTGCACAGGATTCTTTTGTCTCCATACATTGATTTTGTTGTTAGTCCAGTCGGATATGGTTTTCGGGGGATAGGAGGAGATGGGCTGGGAGCATACCTTACTGAATCAGTTCGACTTCATGGTAAGCTTTGTATCGTGGAAGATGATGCCCGGCTGCATGATGCACCACAATCCAGGTTACAGGAACCTTTAAAGTATGGCAGGACAAGAAGTGTGCAGGAAAGCATTGCCATACTTCGTAGAAATTTCTCACGAGCCCTTATTCATGGTCAGGGGATATGGAGAGCTCCGGTAGCTGATGCAGACCTTTATCCTACCTTAATGAGATTCAATGAAATAGGCACCTTTGCAATTCAGCTTGATCGATCACCTGGAGCAGAAATTGCGATACTTGTAGATGAGGAGAGTATGACTTATGAGACACCCAGGTATAATTTGAACCTGGCCAGTATACCCAATCAAATTTTCCAGGGAATATCACGGTTAGGAGCATCTGCAGATTTTTATCTATTGAATGACTTGCTCGAAGGTAATCTCCCTCCTTATAAACTTTATATTTTTTTGAATACTTATCGTCTTGATCAATCCAGGCGCGATAAACTTTTTTCTGTAATAAGACGTGACAACCGGGTAGCGCTGTGGATTTATGCTCCGGGTTATATAAAAGAAGGACCTTCTATTGAAAATATGACCGAAATCACAGGTTTTAACTACGCCATGGGCGAACTTCCCTGGCCAGCTTTCATGTATGTGATTGACTTCGACCATACAATCACACAAAAATTACCACAGGACCTGTTCTGGAATTTTAATTCTTCATTAGGCCCACTTTTCAGCCTTGATGATCCGAACGCACGGATACTTTGTAATATTGTATTTTCCCAGGGTAGTTGTGTACCCGGGATGGGTGTAAAAGTATTCCCTGAATGGACTTCAATATATTCCGGAATACCAAATTTACCTGCACCTGTTCTTCGAGGTATTGCCCGTTTTGCCGGGGTTCATATATACAGTGAGGAGGGGGATGTATTTCATGCTTCCAACCAGTTATTCTGTGTACATAGTATTTCTGGCGGGTTACGGACATTTATGTTACCTCATAAGGTTGAAGAAGTATATGACTTGTTTGAGAGTAAAACTATAGCTTTTAATACAGATTTCATTCAGGTTTCTTTACTCCCGGCTTCAACAAACCTTTATTTTACAGGAGATTCCCATACCCTATCGGAACTTAAAAATCTATAATAAATGCAATTATTAACTCTAACAGATCATGTTTGGATTGATAGAATTACACACTTTATTTTATGAAATCTTCATGGAAAAATAAGAATCTTTCTCTTCATCAGTTTGCCCAATTATACTCTTCGACTAATGATAGCAGGATATTGAAAAATTATAAAATGGATTTTTCCGGTTGGTTATCATCAATGAAATTACCCGATGAATTAATCTCCACTCTGAAAGATTTATATATTCCATTAATTAACCTGTTAATGAAATACCAGTATCTTCAGCCAGGAAGAATTCCGGTTATTGGGATCAGCGGCTCTCAGGGAAGCGGAAAATCAACTTTCACTACACTTCTGACAAAAATGCTTGAAACAGCTTATGGATACAAAGTAGCATCCTTTTCGATTGATGATTTCTATTGTACACGTTCAGAACGAGAGGAACTAAGCCGCAAAATACATCCATTATTGAAAACAAGAGGTGTGCCTGGCACCCATAATGTTGATCTGGCATTGAATGTCTTAGAAAGCCTCCTTAATGCAGGTGATGTCTCTGAAACAAAAATACCTGTTTTCGATAAATCCATTGATGATCAGAAGCCAATGGAAGAATGGACAAGCTATAAAGGACGACCTGATATAATTCTTTTTGAAGGATGGTGTGTGGGTGCAATTCCGGAACCAGATGAAAAACTTCTAAATCCCATTAATGATCTTGAGAAGGTACAAGATAAGCAAAGACTTTTCAGATCGTATGTGAATAACAAACTATCAGGGGATTATAATAAATGGTTCTCGATCGTTGATTTTCTCATTATGCTTAAGGTTCCATCATTTGAACTTGTATATGAATGGCGCAAGCTTCAGGAGAAGAAATTAGCAGAAAAGGTTTATTCAGAGAAGGATAACCTTGATTCCTTAAGGATCATGTCGGATGAGGAAATCCGCTTTTTTATCAGTCATTATGAAAGAATAACAAAACATATGCTTGAAGAATTGCCAGATCGGGCTAACCTGGTACTTGAAATTGGGAAAGATCACCAGTTTAAATCTATAAGACTCAATTAGGAATTAGACAAAGAATTTTTTGGCACATCTTTTGAGAACAATCTATCTACATAATTGGTGATTTACTGATTTGTGTTTCCTAATTGAGATTGAATAAAAATAATTTATTTTAACACTATTTTACCATTTCAATGAATGGTAAAAGTCTATTAATGCTATATTTGCGATTTATTTTTAAAACTGAAATTATGAGGAAATTTATATTAGAAGCATTTTTACTGATCTTATACATAACCGTTCAATTATCTGCCCAGGAAGCTTCGAAATGGAGGGGGCCAGAAGGCAACGGTATTTATCCGGATAAAGGTTTACTTACACAATGGCCTCAGAACGGTCCTGAAATAATTTGGACCTTTGATAACCTTGGTCAGGGATTTTCTTCTCCTGTAATAGCAAATGGAAATATTTTCATCTCCACGATGTTAGGTAATACCGGTTATATTTTTAAGTTATCATTGAATGGAAAGCAGATCTGGAAGGCAACATATGCACCTGAATTTACTGAAAGTTATCCAGGTACCCGTGCAAGCGTCACAGTTGCCGGAGATCTTCTTTATATATTGAGTGGTCTTGGTAAACTGGTATGTATGAATTCTTCCGACGGAAAAGTCAAATGGACAAAGGATCTTTTTAAGGATTTTGATGGAAAAAATATTACATGGGGGCTTAACGAAACAGTTGTTGTTGATGGGGACAAACTCTATTGCACACCCGGTGGTAAAAAACAAAATATGGTTGCGCTTAATCGCCAAACAGGGGATTTGATCTGGTCTTCCCCGGGTAAAGGTGAAAAATCCGGATATTGCACACCCTTACTTATTAAACTTCCGAAAAGATCTCTGTTGGTAACACATACTGAATCAAGCATTATTGGAGTCGATGCTTCCGATGGAAAGTTTTTATGGTCATATCCGCATCCAAATCAATATTCGGTTCACCCAAATACACCGATCTATAAGGATGGATTATTATTTTGTCACAGTGGTTATGGACAAGGTGGGGTGATGCTTAAATTGAGCAGTGATGGAAGTTCAGTGGAAAAGTTATGGACAGTCAAATCTTTCGATAGCCGTATTGGGGCTTCTGTTCTCGTGGATGGGTATTTATATGGTTCAGGTGACACTGATCGTTCATGGCAATGTCTGGAATGGATTTCCGGTAAGAAAATGTATTCCTCTACTGCTATTGCCAAAGGTGCGGTTATATATGCAGATGGATTGCTCTATTGTTATAGTGAAAGAGGGGAACTGGCAATCGTGAAAGCAGATCCTGCAGGATTTAATGTTATAAGCAAAATACAGGTCACGAAAGGTTCTGAGCAGCATTGGGCGCACCCGGTTATTAACGATGGTGTGCTATATGTCCATCATGGGTCCTCCTTAATAGCATATAAAATTAAATAATTATTAATAATTTGATATAGAATGAATTGCCGTCGGTGAAATACCTTCGGCAATTGATTTTTAATATAATACGTAATGAAAATAATAATAAGTTGTTTGTGTTTAATGCTTTCTGCTTTAGGGTATTCGCAACAAGCGCAGTTCAGAGGACTTCATCGGGACGGGATATATCCTGATACAGGACTTTTAAAACAATGGCCTGCAACAGGTCCTGAACTTATTATGTCGGTTGAGGGAATTGGACAGGGTTGGTCTTCTGCTGTTTGGTCAGAAGGAGTAATTTTTGCTACCGGAATGAAAGATACTCTTGACTACCTTTCTGCTATCTCGATGGATGGGAAAATCCTCTGGCAAAAATCATATGGAAGATCATGGTCAAAATCTTTTCCGGACACCCGTTCCACCCCGACTGTTGATGGTAATAGGGTCTATGTGGTGAGTGGCACAGGAAC
>CAZKMG010000223.1:862-6511 GCA_964553465.1 uncultured Bacteroidaceae bacterium | reverse complement strand
ACAATTATATTGCTCGTTACCTGGACATCAAGGATCCCCGTGTTCTTTTCATTTCAACCACAACCCGGTTTAATATTCAACTCCAGCCAGATCATTATTTTAAGAAAATAATAAATCTTAAAAGAATAAATGATATCCAGTATATTAACAAATTTTTTGAGGCAGTTAACAGGAAACTTCCTAAGAATGGTATTTTTATTGGATGCGCTGAGACTACAGAACTCCGGAAGCGAAGAATTCTCCGCAAATATTCCCCCGGGATCAATTGGATAATGTATGTAATTGATTTTATAATTAAGCGGGTGTTCCCAAAGTTCATGTTGACAAAAAAAATTTACTTCTTGCTTACCAGGGGAGAAAACCGGGTTCTCTCCAGGGCAGAGATTCTCGGCAGATTATATTCATGTGGTTTTGAATATGTTGACGAGCAAACCATAGATCGTCTCTATTATGTTGTTGTGAAGAAAACTAAGGAACCTGCCTACGATATGAATCCAACATATGGGCCTTTTGTAAAATTAAAAAGGGTTGGAAAAGACGCAAAGATTATTAAGGTATATAAGCTTCGAACAATGCATCCTTATGCAGAATACCTGCAGGATTATATGTTTGATAAGCACAGCCTTGAAGATGGAGGAAAATTCAGGAATGACTTCAGGGTTTCTATTCCGGGTAGAATTTTTCGTACATTTTGGCTGGATGAACTACCCATGGTGATAAATCTTTTAAGAGGGGAGATGAAAATTTTTGGTGTCAGACCACTGAGCCAGCAGTATTTTGATCTGTATAGTGATGAACTTAGACAAAAACGCGTCAAATACAAACCGGGACTTGTTCCTCCTTTTTATGTCGATTTGCCAAAATCACTGGAAGAGATTCAGGAATCTGAAATGAAATACCTGAACGCATATGAGAAGCATCCCTTAAAGACAGATTTTATTTATTTCTGGAAGGCGTTTTATAATATCATTTTCAGAAAAGCAAGATCAAAGTAGGCTAGATTTTCAATTTTTATCCATTAAAGATTAAACGCGAAGGCGCGATGGCGCAATATTAAAACACATAATAAATGGAGAAAATTGAAAATATCATTTCACATAATATTGTATCAACCTGCTTTAAAATTCATAAAAAACTTGGTCCGGGATTACTCGAATCTGTTTATGAAGAGGTTTTGTCCTATGAACTTTCAAAGTTAAATTATAGGATAGAACAACAAAAAACCATTCCACTGATATATGATAATATAAAGCTGGATGCAGGTTTCCGTGCAGACATAATTATTGAAAATAAAGTAATTATTGAAATAAAAGCCATTGAAGTATTAGCTCCCATACATAAGATGCAATTATTAACTTACTTGAGAATTACTGAATTAAAGTTGGGATTATTGATTAATTTTAACTCTGAAATTCTCAAGAATGGGATTAAACGAATTGTCAATAATTTGTAATATCAAACATCGTCAAGGCGTAAAGCTGCAAAATAAAACGCAAAAAAAATTGCGTTCTCTTTGCGCCTTTGCGCCTTTGCGTTTAATCTTCTTCTTTTCCCTTTTTCTTTCTAACCAGGTCTCTTCACAATACATCCCCGTCCACCCGCAATCCAACGACGTATATTCCTTTTTAGATGAATTCTCCCTGCCATACAATGCTGCAATTAAACCCCTTGGCCGTTTGCAAATTTCTGAATTGCTTCATAAGATAGATACAACCTCCCTGACATTACGCCAGCAGAAAGAGCTCACTTTCTATCTTAAAGATTTTAACAAAGAACGATACTTAAACAAAAAATTTCCCCGCCGGAAAGACTTATTTTACTACCGTGATTCATCATTTTCTATCACCGTTAATCCTATTCTGGGTTCCGATTTATGGGCCAACCAGAATGGCTTTGAGTATCACTTGTGGAACGGCGCAGAAGCCTGGGCTACTATCGGGAACTGGGGAATCTATGGCAGCCTGAGGGATAACCATGAGAGCTCATCACTTTTTAGCCCGAATTATCTTGATCAATACCCCGGAGGATCAAGCTTTAAAGTCTATTCAGACGGTAAAGTGGATTTTGAGGAAATCAGGGGTGGAGTTACCTATTCATGGAAAACCGGCTCAATTGGCTTGCTGAAAGATAATCCTCAATGGGGTACAAACTATTATGGAGCCAATATCTTTTCAGGCCGTACTCCGGCTTTTACCTGTCTTGATCTACATATTAATCCTGTCAAATGGTTTGATTTCCACTATATTCATGGCTGGCTTAATTCGCAAGTGATTGACAGCACCCGGTCGTTCAATGTTACAAATGGTTACGGAACAAATTTCCGTGAAGTTTATCATAGTAAGTTCCTTGCAGCCAACATGTTTACTTTTTATCCGGTTTCACGCCTGGCATTATCGTTTGGGAATAGTATTATTTACGATTATGACAAAATCCATCCTGCTTACTTGATCCCTGTGATGTTTTTTAAAGCAATTGACCATAGCCTTAACTCCGGTATCCAAAATATGAACTCCCAGATGTTTATCGATATTTCCTCAAAGAATTTTGAGCATTTTCATATCTATTCAACTCTTTTTATTGATGAACTAGCTGTAAAAAGAATAGTGAATGCAGACGAGCATAATTTTGTAAGTTTTAAAGCAGGAGTAAGAATTTCCAACCTGGTTTCCAATACATTTGCCGGAATTGAATATACTATCACAAATGCCCTGACTTTCAAACACATTATACCAACAACAACTTTTGAATCTAACCGGTATAACCTGGGACATTATCTTACTGACAATGCACAAGATCTTTACCTGACCGCAGGTTACAAGCCATATCGCAATCTGGTTGTACAACTTTCATATAATCATAGTCTTAAAGGACCTGATCATACAAGCCTTGGTACCATGCCCAGGGATAAAATTAAACCCTTCACCCCGATAGTATGGGAGAAAAATGCTGTTTCTTTAAATATATCCTGGCAACCAATAAATGATCTTTATCTCAGATTAGGCTATGAATGGAGAAACATTACAGGTGACACTGATGCCCTGGAAATGTACACCTCCGAATTTTGGTGGGGAAAAACAGGTACAATGAGCCTTGGTGTGAATTTTGGATTTTAATAATTGATATGTTACTTGTTGTTTAGTAATTTACCACGGAAATCAACTCACAGCAAATCAAGAAGGAAATAATATATCTAATTTGGGGGGGTAAACTACCAGGAGGTTAATTTAATGGATTCTTCCACTTCCTTGCATTTTTATCAAGCCATCCTTCCTGCATATCCTTCCTGAAAAATTTCCCCATGCTTAAGATAGTATCATGTATCGGTTGAAACTCCGCATGAAAAGTATTACAGAATTTTTCATTTGAAAAATATACCTTTCTATGTCCGGCTAAAACTGCTTCTTTTGTTATTATCCTTTTACCACCAAAAATGCCTTTCAGAGCATCCAACCTGCATGCTAAATTTCCCAGGAGAGTTGTCGCTTCAATTGCAGGTGGCTTCTTTCCCAGTGATTCAGCAATCATGTTAAATACATCCCTGTAAGACAGGTTTTCTGAAGATAGAACAAATCTCTCCCCGGAATAATGACTCTTCATTAGAGCCATCATAGCCATTGATACATCTTCAACCGATACAAACCCAGTTACTCCATTAGTGTAAAATTTTAATCCTCTGTAAACACTTGAAAACATCAGGGATGATCCCCTGTCCCAAAATCCCGGGCCCAGGATGATGGATGGGTTTACAATTATGATTTGCAAACCTTCCTCAATTCCTCTCCATACTTCCAGCTCGGATTTATATTTTGAAATAGAGTAAGTACTATTGGACCTCTCAGGAGTCCATATTGATTTTTCATTAATGAACCCATTTGGATCAGAAGGGCCCAAAGCTGCAGTAGAGCTTACGTGACATAACTTATTCACAGACCTGGCAAGACATGCATTTATTATATTGCGCGTACCATTAACATTATTTCTGACTATCTTCTCCCTATCATCAGGATCAAAAGACACCATTGCAGCAGTATGATACACCTGACTAATATTGTGCATCGCTTCCATGAGTGAGTCTATATCCAGAATATCCCCATCCACCCATTCAATTCTGTATAATAACTCCCCAGGACTGTTACTATAGTATGAGAACACCCTGCGTACTGCATCAAGATTACTTGTACTTCGTTTTAATACCCTGACTTGCTTTCCGCGTGAAGTCAGGTCATACAGTAGACGTGATCCAACTAATCCGGTTCCTCCTGTTACTAAGATCATAACGGAAAAAGATTAAAGTAAAAAGCCTTGCCGTTCGCCGAGGGTAAAAAGTCAGTGAGCAAAAGGCTTTGTGAGCTGGCAATGCGAAACCTCATTGCAAATCCTTCCTGCCTTTTTAGTACGTTTTAATATTTACTATCCATAGCAAAGAATTCCAATCTTACAATGAGAAAAAAAGTAAATAAATAATTTCTACTAAATATTATTTTGTTAAGATTTGCTTTGCGATTTTTGCTATATACTTTCCAATAATATCAAATTCAATGTTTACAACTGTTCCTGCCTTTATCTGGTGAAAATTTGTATTTTCCCAGGTATATGGGATGATAGCTACTTCAAATGAATTATCTTTTGAATTTACAACTGTAAGACTTACTCCATTTACGGAGATAGAACCCTTTTCAACAGTAATATAGTCATCACGGACAGGAACATATTCAAATGTAAAGTACCAGCTACCTTCAGCTTCCCTGACATGAGTGCATACGGCAGTTTGATCAACATGACCCTGTACAATATGCCCATCCAGTAAGCCGTTTAGCCTTGCACTCCTCTCAAGGTTTACCTTATCCCCTGTTTTTAATAATCCCAGGTTCGATTTATCCAGTGTTTCTTTTATGGCAGTGACCATATAATCCTTATCAGTTTTTTCAACAACTGTCAAACAAACCCCATTATGGGAAATACTCTGATCAATCTTTAATTCACGTACAAAAGAACATTCCATTGTGATATGCAGGTTTCCCTTATCTCTCTGTAATTTTACTACTTTAGCTGCTTCTTCAACGATTCCTGAAAACATGGTTCCAAACTTTATTTTTATTCAACGAAAGTAATGATTTTTTCTTACTTTCTCTCCACGAATTCATCCTCAAAACTCCTGCCTTCAAACAAAATATTCCTTTTTCCTATTTTTCGTATCTTCGTAAAAAAAAATTCAGGTGAAGTCTTTGACTCCTCGTTGGATGGCCGTTATAATGGCTTTAATAATCGTTCTGCTGTCTGGTGGTACGATATTATTTTTTCAATTTATCAATTTTAAATCCTTGTGGATCCCTTTCATTGTGTCCTTATTAATTTTCTTTTTTATCGTGTACTACATTATCTTCTATTCTTTGAAAATCTTTATTTATGATAAAATTCTTCCCATTTATAAAAGTATTCATGATTATCCTATATCTCAGAAAAAACTTAAAAAGGATATGGTCGAAAAGGATATTAAAACATGGATGAGTAAGGAAGTTGAAAATTGGGAACAAAGAAAGACCAAAGAGATAAGTAAACTAAAAAAACTTGAAAAGTATCGAAAAGAATTTATAGGCAACATAATGCATGAACTCAAGACTCCTATCTTTAATATTCAGGGATATATAC
>CAZKMG010000223.1:0-852 GCA_964553465.1 uncultured Bacteroidaceae bacterium | reverse complement strand
GATTCAGCCATAAACCGTCTTTACCTGGAGCGGACAGAAAAAAGTATCAACCGGATGATTTCAATTGTTGAAGATCTCGAATCAATTTCCAGGCTTGAATCGGGTGAATTAAAGCTTGAAATGAAAAAATTCGACCTTGTTCAACTCGTTGAGGAAATCATTGAAATGCAGGTTATGAGGTCCAATACTAATTCCATTAAGATCACTTTTGCAACAAATTATACTAAACCTGTTAAAGTTATTGCAGATCGTAATCGAATACATGAAGTAATCAATAATCTTATCCTTAACTCCATTAATTATGGCTCAGACGGAGGTAAAACAATCATTTCTTTCATGGATATGGGTGAAAATATCCTGGTTGATATAAGTGATAATGGTATTGGAATATCAGAAAAAGACATCCTCCGTATTTTTGAACGATTCTACCGTACTGATAAGTCTCGCTCACGAAATCAGGGCGGTACAGGGCTGGGCCTCGCAATTGTTAAACATATCCTTGAAGCTCATAATCAAACTATTAACGTTCGAAGCCAGGTAGGAAGAGGAAGCTCATTTACCTTCACCCTTGCAAAGGCTTGAGCAGTGTGATAAGATCCGTGAATCAGTGGCAGCCGGCAGTTGGCAGTCGGCAGCCAGTTTATGGATAAAGTCTGAGAACCCTGCTACTTAAGAATGATGAGCTCCTTATTAAAGATTATTTCATATCTACCGAATTACAGACTGCAGACTGTAGACTGAAGACTGTGGACTGCAGACTGTGGACTGTGGACTTAAAAAAGTGGGCAGTCAGCAGCCGGCAGTCAGCAGCTGGTTTTTGGATGAAGTCCGGGATTTCTGCTCTTTAAGATT
>CAZKMG010000222.1:0-6517 GCA_964553465.1 uncultured Bacteroidaceae bacterium | reverse complement strand
CTCATATGATTTCTAAATCATTGCTCCTTTCTTGTTTCTTTTTTGTTACCATTTTTCTTGGCTGTACATACTTTGGTTTTCAGGATAAAAACTGGACTCATTTCAGGGGCACCAATCTGAATGGCCTGGCTGAAACTGGAAATATTCCCCTGAAATGGTCTGACTCGGTCATAATATGGAAAACAGAGATTCATGACAAGGGTCATTCTTCGCCTGTTGTATATAACGATCAGATTTGGGTAACCACAGCAAAACCCGATGGGAAAGAACTATATGCAGTTTGTATCGATTTTCAAACGGGTGAGATAATATATGATATAAAGGTTTTTTCTCCCGATGAAGTTGAAAGGAGGCACTCTATAAATACTTATGCCACTCCTACACCATGTATTGAAAAAGGCTTCGTATATGTTCATTACGGAAACAATGGTACTGCCTGTATAAATACTGCAAATGGTTTAATCGAGTGGAAACGTAATGACCTAAAATGTAAGAGCATACATGGTTCGGCTTCATCACCTGTGATATATAAAAACTTGCTTATCCTGCACTACGAAGGTAGTGATGTCAGGTATATCGTCGCTCTCGATAAATCTACCGGGGAGCTTATTTGGAGAAGTGATAGACCCGCAGATCCTTATGAACCTTTAACTGAAGTCGGCAAACTAGCTTATATAACCCCGATAATAATCACAGTAAAAGGACGCGATATGCTGATTTCCAACGGATCAGCAGTCTGCATAGCATACGACCCCAATAATGGCAAGGAGATATGGAGAGTGGTTGATGGAGCAGAAACAACTATAGCAATGCCCTTTACTGAAAAAGGAGTATTATTCTGGTACACAGGATTCATGGTTGCTGATGACGGGACTCAATATACAGATTTACTGGCAATCAACCCTGATGGTGAGGGTGATATAACTGGTACAAATATTATCTGGAAAAAAAAGGATGAAACAATGGACAACCAGATGCTTTCGCCTGTTATAAAAGACGGATTGATATATACTATTACAACCAAAAGGATTCTGATGTGCATTGATGCAGCAACAGGAGAAGAAATCTGGTCCTCACATTTGACTTCAAATTATAATGCCTCACCGATATATGTTAATGGGAATATCTGGTTTTTTTCTGCAAAGGGTGAAGTGCTGGTAATAAATGAAGGCCGGAAATATGAAGTTGTCGCTCAGAATCAAATGGATTCAGGGATATGGGCAACACCCGCAGTTTTAAGAAACTCAATGATTATAAGAACACAAAATTATTTGTACAGGATAGGCAGGGATTAAGAGAAAGAGTGTGTGAATGAATAGTTCAGGTCAGAAAAAAACAGAAGTTAAAAAAGTATATACGAAGTTAAAAATGAAAATAGTTAGTATATCCGGGAACTACCAGTACCACAATTTTATGACACACATCCCGCAGATCATTTATCTAAATGGATCTTGAGTTCTTATGTGCAATATCTGACTAAGTGCCGGCAGGGATTTAGTGATAGATTGACAATGCAAACACAACCAGAAGTCTATAAATGAAACCATGGATTCAGTTTTCTTATGTGTATTAGGATAATAATACTCATCATGGATTGAGCCAGGTTGATGATCTAAGTTGTTATTCCCTAAATTCAAATAGTTAATTAATCATTGATTTGTTATTTATTTTATATTCTATAGTCGAGTTATTACCTTAGTATTTGAACTCGGAAATGAGAGATAGCCATAATCCACACCGTAAACATTACAACATCAAAATATATATTATCAGGTGTAATCGAGCAAATATTTAAGAATATAAAGATCGATGTGTTAACTTTGTAACTTAATAATTAGGAGTAATTAATATGAAAACATTCTCTGACAACGAGATATCAGGACAATTATCAAAAAATCTAATTAACTGGACTTTTGAAAAGGGTGTGATTAAAAGAGACCTCGAATTTAGAAATTTTGTAGAAGCATTTTCTTTTATGACTGCTATTGCATTTGAAGCAGAAAAGTCAGATCATCATCCTACCTGGACCAATACTTATAATAAAGTAAGTATTGCTTTAAATACTCATTCAGCCAAGGGTATAACTCAGCTTGATTTCGATCTTGCAAATAAGATTGACGCTATTTATAAAAATTTCGAAAGATTATGAACCAAAGAGTAGCTTATTTGTGATTGAGTCTTCTGTGTCATGATGATAAATATACGTTGGGTGATTGATCTCCATCATAGGAATACCAGCTTTTAATGCCCTGTCATACAAATCGGCATCTGTGCCTATTAAAATATCTCTGAAACCGTTCAGGGATATCATAATTTTCCTGTCAATAAAGAATGTTCCGCCAATTACACAATCGATCAGATTAATATATTTTTGATTATTAAACCTGTCGGGGACAAATTGGTTACCAATTATTTTTGCGCCACCGTATAAAAATTTAACAGAAGGATTCTGCATTAATATTATTTTTCTCGATTCCAGATGTAAAGGATTTAATTCGTCATCAGAATCAAGGAAGGTAATAAATCTCCCGTTTGCTGAACAGAGTCCGGTATTTTTTGCAAATGCTTCTCCTTTATGAAGTTGTTTTTTATATTTGATGTGAGGATATGCTTTCAGGTATGGTAATATCTGATAGTAAGTGTCATCAGTACTTCCGTCATCCACAATAATTGCTTCCCAATCTGTTTCAGTTTGGGATATAAGGGAATTTAATGCTCTTGATATTAAATTTGCCCTGTTATATGTAGCGACAATCACAGAAAAAAAGTGAGGAACTGTTTTTGCAGCCTGACTCTTATTGTGTTTGATAAAGTTTTTCATAATCAATGCAATAATTTTTTATTTCTTAACTGAATTTTTTTATGAAGATCATCCTGATCTATGAATAAATTAATGTTCAATGTTTTTTATTTAATTTCTTTATAACTGAATATTTTGTAATAAGCGTCCCACAGTCGTTTACCTTTTCATGGCTGATCATACACAGATCAATATCGAGCTTTTCCTCTGTTACCAAATTGCTTCCACTTCCAAATATTTTAGGTTCGATCGTAAGCCATAATTCATCAACCAGTTGTTCTTTTAAAAACTGAGTCGCTATACGCGGGCCACCAACCACGAGCATTTGATCATGACCATCCTTCTCAAAGCGTGAAGCCAATTGAACCGGAGATTCATCCTTAAATTCAATCTGACCCGGAACCTCGTATCCTTTATAATCATTGGGTCGATGAGTCATAATAACAATTAGGTGCTTAGCTGAAGATTTTATAGGATCAGCATTAAAAGTATTACTCCCCATAACAATAAGTCTGGAATCGTTCCATATTTTACTAAAATAATCCTTGTCTGATTTTGATGACCATTTTCTGACAAATGGATCACCCCACTTTGTTACTTTCCCATCCAATGTTGCAACAAAAACAAGTACAATTTTCATTTTTTCGTTTAGTACTACTTAATATAAGTGAATAATGTTCCCGAATGTTATAATTCTAAAGTAATTGAATTCTCACCAATTCCCAAATTTGCTAATTGTTTCAATACAGAATCCATCATCGGTGGAGGGCCACATACATAAAATCGCTTATTGAGATCAATGATATTGCTTTTCAGAAAAGTTTCATTGATCATCCCATGAAAGTAACCTTCAACCTTTTCATCCGATAGAATATTGATAAAAGCTTTGCCTAATAATTGGTTAAATTCCTTTTCAAGTATAATATCATCTCTTGTTTTATTTGCAAACATAAGTATGTTGCCCTGGATTTCATGTTTTGCCTGAAGATCTCTGAAAATGGAGATAAACGGAGTAATACCTGCACCACCTGCTATGAACACTCCTTTACCTTTGTAAGTAATAGCACCCCATACATCCCTGATTATCAGTTCAGCGCCTGTTTTAAGTTTTCCTAATTCATTAGTTACTCCGTTATGAGAAGGATAAATTTTAATAGTAAATTCCAGGTAAGATGCTGTACTTAAACTTGTAAATGTAAATGGTCTCTTTTCATTCCTCAATGCTATGGTGTTTATTGATACCTCAGTAGCCTGACCAGGAACAAATGAGTATCCAGCCGGTTTTTCAACCCGAAATCTTTTAACATCATGGGTCACCTGTTCTATGTTGATGATTTTAACTATATGTTCCACAATCGTTTGCGTAGTTTTGATTATTAAACAACTTATGGCATATATTGTTTAAAAATTATTAAAATTATAAATTGGGAAATTCCCAATCAATGTTAAAGATTAATAATATAAGAACATACTGGATAAAAAATTCTTGAAAACTTTACAAATTGACTATGAACAGTATTTGAATAAATGAAATGTTAAGAGAAAAAGGGGAATGGTTGAAAAGCATTTCCCCTCTTTCTTTATTATGGGACTTGAAATGAATAGGATCATGTGAGCTTACTACCTTCATTTAAAGTGCCTTATCAACAATAAAGGGCAATGGTAATACATGAGTTTCTTCACTAATAAAAATTTGTAAAGGTATTGCGAACATGAAAATTTTATTTTCTATTTGAAAGCATTAATACCAGATCTTCTCGTAATGAAGATAAATCCTCTTCATGTTCAACTTCCTGTGAGAGAATTGTAAGGATAATATTGTAAGTAACAGGATCTGCCTCTCTGGTTATATCTAATAAATTGCTGTAAACACGAATAGCACACTGTTCACCTTTAATATTTTGGTTAAGTATTTCTTCAACATAAGGATCGTCCGGTTTATCATAACCGCAATTTGTCATTGTAATCCAATCCTCAGGAGACAAGACAGGTGTTCCTCCAAGCTGAATGATCCTTGTAGATAATAATTCAGCGTGGCTTAATTCTTCCGTAGCATGAAGGCTAAGTTCAGCAATAACTGCATCTTTCATTGGTCCTTTGACTACTTTTGCGCCTACCCAGTATTGGTAATATGCTAGCCACTCATCCGATAATGCTTTGTTTAATAGATTGATTAGCTTATCAACATCCATTTTTACAATTTCTCTTCCCTTTTGTCCCATAGTACGTTGTTTTTAGACTTTACATTGATATATTCTTTTCTCTCAAGTAAAATTACAAAATAAGGGAGACTAACAACAATTTTAAATGCTAATTGTTTCTATTTAAATAATGAATTAAACAAGCTATAATTTGTAAAAAATGAAGGCAATTTCTATAGTCTTTTTATTAATAATAATTCAAATCAATCCCCATTATGGCTTCGGCTAAAACAGAAAAACAAAAATATACCGTTGTTTATTCAGAGCAAGAATTTGAAATACGATTTTACCCGTCAACAACACTTGCTACTGTTTATTCCCCTGCTAAATCTTATAAAGAGTTGTCAGGAAGCGGATTTAGGAAACTTGCCGGATACATATTTGGAGGGAATGAATCGAACACGAGGATTTCAATGACATCTCCGGTATATATGGATATAAATAGTTCCAGATCTGCGATGAGTTTTGTAATGCCATCTTCATATAATAAGGAAAACCTCCCAAAACCCAATGATTCCAATGTTATTTTCCAGGAAACTGATGATGAGTACCTAGCAGCATTAAGATTTAGCGGTTACGCTTCTGATTATTATATTGAATTATATTCAGAAAAATTAAGAAAACTTTTAAACGAAAAAGGGATCACTTATTTTGGTAATTTCCGGTTCCTGGGATACAATCCTCCCTATCAGTTTTTTGGCAGAAGAAATGAAATAATTGTGTCGGTTAAGTGGTCAGAAAAAGCTAAAAATGAGAATACAAGCAACTAAGATTCCAAGCTTCTTGACAATATTTGACTGAATTAAATCTTATCATCGAATTCCAGATTACGAAGACGATGTCATCCAGATCAATTGATTTTCAATATTATCACTTAGTTTGTATGCTTTTATATGATTGGTAATACTTTCACCAACAATTTCAATCTTGCTTAAATCAGCTATACCTAATCCGGTTTGTGCACAATAGTTAAGATAACCGATTTTGGCAAAATCAATACCCATCAGTTCGACAGCTACACGATCGGCTGCAAGCCAGTCAGTGCTGACTACACAGACTCTGTGGTCAACAGGAGTACCATTAGTTGGGCCATTTCCCTCCATGCCTTCGAATCCATCTATGACAGCCAGGTGCGGATGCAGGTGGGATGCAAGGTCATATAGATTGAAATTTATTCCTCTGAACCCGCTCCCATGGACAATGGGTTTATCACTCTTTGAGCCCTCTCTTCGATTTCTTCCAAAAGTAAATCCACTATCTTTTACAGGTGCACCAAGTACAATATTCTTCAAAGAAAGAGTTACTAATACACGATCATGGGTTTTCATCCTGGCTACCGATATTATATACGAATCTGGACTGAGAAGTATACGGGAAAATCTTACAGGATGAGGTCTGAAATCTTTTTCATCAAATACATATCGAATTTCAAATCCCCCCTGATCCAGGTCAACCAATTTTACAGGGTATTTTTTAGCAAGCCGGTAATATCCAAAATTATTAAATCCATCGAATG
>CAZKMG010000221.1:0-6542 GCA_964553465.1 uncultured Bacteroidaceae bacterium | reverse complement strand
GAAAGTCGTTTAGAAACATATTATAATAACTTAAATCAAAGATATCCTGGAAAAATCGGGTCATTTATTGGTTACAATAACCAATTAGCTCATTTAATTGAGGCGGGAAGTGATCTTTTCTTGATGCCTTCTATATTTGAACCTTGTGGGTTAAACCAAATTTACTCATTAAAATATGGGACCCTGCCAATAGTAAGAGCTACAGGAGGCTTAGATGATACAATAATAAATTATAATCAGGAAACCGCTGAAGGCACTGGATTTAAATTCTGGGAAGCCAGTAGGGGAGCCATTTATAATACGGTTAAATGGGCGTTAGAGACTTATTTTAACAGAAAGTCCCATTTTAAAAAACTTATTCAAAAAGCAATGGAACAAAACTATTCCTGGGAAAAAAGTGCAATACAGTATGTTCAACTTTATCACAAAGCCATGAGCAATAAAATGGAGTCTTTAGAAAATTTTGTGTAAGCACTTAATTTTAGTAAGAGGTGATCCTTATTAAAAGGCTCGGTGATGATTTTTTGCTTTTCCGGTTTTCCTAATATGGACTGGTAGAACTGTTTATTCTATTTAAAAAGTTTTACATTCATAGCAGCAGGACCTTTTTGCCCCATTCCTATTTCAAAGCTAACAACATTATTTTCTTGTATATCTTCAAGGAAATTATTTATATGTACAAAAATACTTTCCTGTGTTTCCATATCTCTTATAAATCCATAACCTTTCGACGCGTAAAAAACGGTTACTATTCCCTTTCTTATTTGGCTGGTTTCTGGAACTGATTCACGTTTAGGTGTGTTAATCTCAATATTTTCTAATTTAATGACCTCCCTTTTATTGGGATCAGGAGGAGTTGAAGATAACATACCCTTTTCGTCAACATAAGCAATTATATCTTCCGTGTTGCCAGTTTTCTTATTTTCTTTCCTGGCCAACTTCTTCATCTCTTTTTCTTTTCTCCTTTTCTCTTTTTTGTTTCTTACATCCTTTTTGTTAAACGTTTCTTGTGATTTACTCATAAATTAATTTTTATTTGATTTATTATTATACTAATTTCCCTCTCCACTTCGACCTGGGAAATTGAGGCATTTCGTAATTTCGGTAAGAGGTAACTCCTGTTCAAATCTTTGTTTGTAGTATGAAATGGCCTTTCTAAACCTGTTAATCTATAAAAGCCTGTGAAATAGCGAACCTACAATTAGGGTCAGATATGAACCTTTGGCAAAGGTACAGTTATTTTCAAGGTTTTACTATTTATCTGTTTTTTTCATAATTATAAACAAGGGATGAATTAAATTATTAAATCAGTTTCCTCAAACGAAATTGTATATTTTTGAGTGTACACTTACAATTCTCGTTTTTTAGAATCAAATATTGTTGAAATCACCAGGTTTTTTAAAACGCGAAATGATCAGTCAAAGATAATTGTATTAATTTTATGCAGTATACTATCAATTTTTTACTGTATGAAGGAAGTTTTAGCTATTATATTATCCCTTATTCATTATTTAATATTTTTATTTTTACTGCTAATTTTTTATCCAGTACAAATTATTGCATATAATTTATTTGGATATTCAGCCCATAAGAAAACAGTTGACTTATTAAATTTTTTACTCATTCTGAATCTTTACACTTTGATATGCCAGCCATCATTCAATGGTTTTAAGGAGCTTCCAGTAAATAAGCCATTAATTATTATATCGAATCACCAAAGCATGTTCGATATTTCCCCAGTAATTTGGGGCTTTAGAAAGCATCATGCCAAGTTTATTGCTAAAAAGGAGCTTGGGAAATATCTTCCTTCCATATCGTATAATTTGCGAAAAGGTGGTTCGGTTTTAATTGACAGAAAAAGTGGAGTGCAATCAATAAAGGAGATATTAAAGCTAGGTAAATTAATGGAGCAAAAGAAATACTCAGTTTGTATTTTTCCTGAGGGAACACGAAGCAGGACCGGAAGGTTGAGATCTTTTCAGCTTGCTGGGTTTAAGACATTACTGAAAGCTTCGCCTTCAGCACTTGTAGTACCTTTTGTTGTTGACGGAAATTATAAACTTCACAAGTATGGTATATTTCCCTTAAACATTGGACAACATTTAAAGTATACAGCATTGGCTCCAATAAACAGGAATGGCTTTACCGATGAAGATTTATTAAACTTTGTAAGGGACAAGATAAAAAATGCTTTAGGACAAACTTAGATATAACAAATCATATAAAGGAAAAAAATTCTTTTCTATTGAGAATGGATAATCAATTATGGTCAGCACGTCAAAATTTTGCAGTTTAGTAACTAATAAGCTACTCTTATTCCTCATTATTTTGAATACTTTCATGTTGCTCTATCGGACAACATGAAAGTACGAGGTTTAACCGAAGGCCTTCAATTTGAGTTACTTGTTGAAGGATCAGAATCTTCAGATTCTGCTGTTATTAAAAATAAATAATGCGTTTTTTTATCAATAACTATTGTCCTTGCACTTTTCAGGGTCATAACTTTCTCAAGAACTTTAAACTCATCAGGATTAACCTTCTGAATAACTGTCATAATTCCTTCTTTGTTCGATTATCAACGCGTTTCAGAAAGGGATCAAATGCTGTCCCGTCTACTCCATTACCAATAGCCAGGGTAGTGAAAACTTAACCGGATATTACTCAACTATAAGCCTAAGTTTATTTCTGTATACAGCCAAAAAAGTTGATTATTAATAGCAATTGCCAGTCCACTGCGATCCTCCCCGGGGGTCAATACTCCAGGTTTGTACACATTTAAGCGAGTTTGAAATTTTAAGTTATCTTGTCAGATCCAGCAAAGGATTCCTTACTTTTAATCTTTTTAATTAAATCCAGACCACTTCCATCAGGCATGCCAATATCAACAAGTATGCAGTCATATTCACTGGTAGCAAGCTTATCCTGAGCTTCTATCAGATTATAAGCAAGCTCGCATAAATATCCGTTTAATTTCAGGTATGTTGAAATAGATTGTGAAAGTCCACGGTCATCTTCAATAATTAAAACTTTCACTTTAGATTAATTATTCAGAATTTATTATGATTTAATAATAAAAGTAAAGAAATTTTTATAAGATCATAAATAATTTCAATTATATATATCTCTCAATATGATAATAGATTATATATAATGATATTTATATTGCAACTTGTAATTGAAGACAATTTTATTTCAATAATCATTATATCTTTTTCTATTTATAGTTCTGGTTTTTCTCCTGCTTTTTGACTGCAGGAATGCATTTTCACAGCACGTATGATTTGCCTGGTTTTACGAATAATTTTTTGTTTTATTGTAAGTCTTTCTGCCAGGATAAACTCATTTAAAATCTTTGAAAATTCCGGTGTCCGTAGGTATCCAAAAGATTTATGAGGATTCTTTATCCCATTTATTTCATAATCATTAATTACTAAATAATCGATTGGTTTTACTCCATTCATATTTTCAGAGAAATCGTCAGATAATTTATAATTAAATGCAATCTTATCCAGTATGTCCGAAAAATTAAACCAATTTTTAATTATACCGGGTGGTGTTGACATATGGTTTGTTTGGTTGCGTCTTTGCCTCTGCTCAGAAGCTATTTTGCTTATCACAACGGGCAATCCAAGGGGAGACCCCATGGTTATAAATGTTTTGATCTTTATTTGAGGTGCGATAAAATTCAATACATCAAATGCAATGATTGAACCCATTGAATGACAGATAAGCATTATATCATCGTTTCTGTGTTCTGCTAATTTTCTTAATAATCGTTCTCTAATGATGTCCTTGATCATACAATTTTGCCCGCTTTCTATTGTGCAATTTCCTGTGTAATAAACTTCAAGATCTCTGAAATACTTATTTACGATGACGTCAGTGATAAACGAATAATTAAGGCTTAAATCTTTGTTTAGAAATATCCGGTTCAGCTGGTCGCCAAGAAAATCAACAAGTTTTCTTCGTGTGGCATGGTCTTCAATCACAAAATCCTTTGGAGACTTTACATATCTCTCTGCTAAAAAATAGGGACTGTCTATGTCCTTCCCCGATTCATTTAATGGTTTGTCGTACATAATATCAGCCCAATATATCAGCTCGAATTTTGGTAATGATGAATTGAAATTATTGGATTTTAATCCTTCAATCATGGCAAGTTTCCACCATTTTTCCAATAAGGGTTTTGGTGGTTTATTGCCAAGGCCGTGAATACCAATGATAACATTTGCCATTCTATTTAATTTGAAGCTCGGATGTTTTTCAAACACAAAAACAAATAAATATAACTCATTAATAAGATAGGTACTATCAGTGCATATGTAAATTAATTTATCTTAATTGTTCTGCTAACCATTTTGCTCTGTCTGTCGTAATCCCATCAATACCGTATTCATTGAATTTTTGTGCTTTATGTGGGTCGTTAACTGTCCATACGTACACCTGTAATCCAGCGTCTTTAAATTTTTTAATGAAGGCTTCGGTAAGGTATTTTCCGGCTCTAACATTAACTCCATCTAATTTCAGTTTTTTTACTTTGCTGATTAGTTTTTGTGTTGAAACCCAATATAACCGCCATAGCCAGAAATAATCCAGATCTAACAACCATAACATTTTATAATTCGGCATTAAATTCCTGGCTTTTGCCAGCGTATTTATATTGAAAGCAATAATTTCAATTTGTGAGTTTCTGAGTCTTGATTGAGCTAATTCACGTTTTAATTTCCCAAGAATTCTTTCGTCACTTTTAATTTCGATTATCAATTTCGCATCTTCCGGAACAGTATTTATAATCTCATTAAGGGTGGGAATACGCACACCCTCCCATTGTCTGCCTTTGTATAATCCCGCATCGAGAAGTTTCAGCTCTTCAAGTGTGGAATTAATTATAATTTTTTTCCTGCCCGAAATTCTAAGTGTGTCATAATCATGAATAACAACAATTTCATTATCTTTTGTTAAATGAATATCAATCTCAACTGATTTTACCCCTCTTTCCCATGCAAGATTAATTGCAGCAAGGGTATTTTCAGGTGCATCCATTGACTCTCCCCTGTGTGCTATTAGTAATTTATCTATTTTATTCACTTAATTTTTTACTAAATGCAAAAATATTAAACTTATAATCGTACAACACTTAAGTTTAGATTATTTTTATTCTTCTATTATATGGATATGAAATCCAATTATGTTTTTTGAAATCAATATATTATATACAGCGTTTCGATAAAGTCACTCAAAAACCTGCTATTACTAGGATTTTCAGTTAACAGGATTAGATCTTCTACTCTTAAACTGAATAATTATCTTTTTGTAATTAGAAATATTCAAACGAAATATTAAGAGGTCAAATAAAATTTAAATCGAAATGAAACTAGAACATCGTAAACAGAAAATTATTCCCTTTCCCAAATTCCTCTTGAGGTTGGGACGATATGCATTGTTTTCTTCCATGTTGATTTTTCTTTCCGTTTTCATTGGAGTAATAGGATATCATCATTTTGGACAATTAAAGTGGTTAGACAGTTTTCATATGTCCTGCATGATCCTGACAGGTATGGGACCTGTTGCAGATATGAAAGCAGATGCTGCAAAAATATTTTCTTCATTTTTTGCTTTGTACAGTGGGGTGGCATTTTTAAGTATCACAGCAGTATTTTTCGCACCTATTGTTCATAGAATATTACATATATTACAGGTTGAGAGAGATGATAAAGAATTAGTTAAATGAATGATATCATCAATTTCACAGTAGCAGATAAAAAAATCCGAAATCCAGGATCTGGGATTCATAATCCCAAATCTTCATCATTTTCATCTAATAAATTTGACTTGAAACTGTTATTGCAAGAAAGAATGAGACAGCCAGGATAAATAGATTACAAAAATATAAACAAAATAAATATGAAAAAAGCTAGAGTTATGAACGGTTCGCATACTGAAGAACACTTAGGAAGTTCTGATTTCATTACTGATATCGTTATAGGTATGTCTGACGGATTGACTGTCCCATTTGCTTTGGCAGCAGGTTTGAGTGGGGCAGTTCAAAGTAATGCAGTTGTTATCACCGCCGGCATTGCAGAAATTGTTGCAGGTAGCATTGCGATGGGCCTGGGCGGTTACTTAGCCGGCAAAACAGAACAGGAACATTACCAGTCTGAAATATCGCGGGAATATAAAGAAGTAGAAAATATTCCTGAGCAAGAAAAGAGGGAGGTGAAGCTTGTTTTTGCACAATATGGATTAAATGAATCTACTCAGAATATCATTGCCAATGAGTTGGCGAAGGACAAAGATAAGTGGATCAATTTTATGATGAAATATGAATTAGGCCTCGAAAAGCCTGATGTCAACCGGGCAAGGGATAGTGCTGCTACTATAGGGATCTCTTACATTATTGGCGGTTTAATTCCACTTTCCGCATATGTTTTTACTCACACTCCATATGAGGGATTATCAATCTCCGCTTTGCTAACTGTTTTTTGCTTGTTCCTGTTTGGGTATTTTAAAAGCAAGGTTACCGGACAACCACCTTTAAAAGG
>CAZKMG010000220.1:0-6558 GCA_964553465.1 uncultured Bacteroidaceae bacterium | reverse complement strand
GAATCTATTTAGAATAATGGAAAAAAGCGGCGATAGAATTCTTTTTAGAGAAGTATTGTTGAATGTTTTTCATCAGAAAAAGCTACTTATGGTTTTGTTATTGTCTATTTTTGTTTTGATAAGTGGAGTGATTATTTATTTTTATGTTTTGCAATCATTGGTTTCATTTCAATGCTTAATGAAGATACGCTTGAAACTCAGACAGGTGTTTCATTTTTTATGTTTTTTTATTCATTGTTATTATTTGGGAGGGTTAAGCTTAACGAATGGAAGAAGACAGATTGAAACGCGAATTTTATATACGTGATGTCCTGATCCTGGCCCCGGATCTTTTAGGGAAAAAAATTGTACGAATAATTAAGGATAAAAGGTTCGAGTATTATATTACTGAAGTTGAAGCTTATAGGGGGACAGAAGATCTGGCTTGCCATGCAAGTAAAGGGCGGACCAGACGAACTGAAGCTATGTTTCTGGATGGGGGACATGTTTATATGTATTTTATTTATGGAATGTATTGGATGTTTAATATTGTTGCTGGCGAAGCAGGAACACCTCAGGCAGTGCTGATCAGATCGCTGAAGGGCATCAATGGTCCAGGCAGACTAAGTAGAGAGCTTCAGCTGGATAAAGGATTATATGGTGAATATCTAGTGACTTCCAACCGGCTCTGGATTGAAAAAGGGAAAGAGGTTAATAAAATCAAAACCAGTCCTAGGATTGCAGTTGATTTTGCAGGTGATTACTGGAAAAAAATGGAGTGGAGATTTTTTGTTGAGGATGAACAATTGGATCTTTTGGAATAAACTAATACGAGAATATGGTTCATATCTTTCATCCTGCACTTTTACCTCCCATCTGAAATCTATGATCTAGCAAAAAACTAATAAAAGCAAAAAACTAGAGTAATTTAATTTTCAGTAAAATTAAAAAGTTCGATGGTTTAATTTTTACCTTTTTTCAGGTTTGCTAAACCTATAAAGTCATTAACCTGGAAATGAATTCCATATGTATAATCGAACTTTTGAAATTGAAAATTGTAATATCCTTCAAATCTTAAAAAAAGAAAAGCAGAATTTGCCATTTTAACTTTATACCCGGTCTTGAAACTAAGCATTTTGCTCTTGCCACCTAAAGAATATTGATGATACCCTGTTTCACTATACGATCTGTAAAGTGGTAATCCATAAAAGGAATTAAAATCATGTCCCAGGAAAAATCCGGTATTTACTTCAAATCTTTTCATTTCAACCCCCAATGTGAATTGATTTGCCAGACCTGAACCTGTTGAATAATCTCCCAGGGAATGATGTATCAGGAATTCGGCATAAGGTGAAATTTTTTGAAAAATAGAATTGTCAGATTTAAAATTAACTTTTATTCCTTCGCATAAATTAAAAAGACTCTCTACAGGCAAAGGGCTGTTATTGATCTGTCCTCCTGAATGATGGGCAAGTATGATTACGGGAATTTCAACATTTACACTTTCATTTTGATAAACCTTTATACGATTCATTATTCCGGCTGTAAAAACCTCCCTGAAAGGATCACCCGGTTCGATAAATGTTTCCCAGTTAAGCCATGCCTGGGTTTCTATGTATTTTTTATGAACATCGATAAGGATTCCGTTTTCCACAAATTTTGAGAAATGATTTTCAAATGCGAAAATTGTTTCCGGCAGTCTATGGTTTTGTCCTCCGTCAAAACTCCCCATCGAAACAATTAAATCATTATTTATCCTGTACTTGATTGTAAAAAGCGGTTCAAAATGTACCAATTCATTATCTCCATAAAACTTTCGAATGTGCAAGCCTGCAGACAAACTGAGTTTTGGGTTTATCAAGTAAATGACTTCCGGATGTAAAAAGCCTCCTATGAGGGTGTATCCCTCCTGCAGGGGATTAAAAAACTCATTATTATTAAAAAATGTAGCACCAAGGATATGAAGATGAAGGTTTTTTTCAAGGCTCACTGAATCATTGATTGTTCTATAATCTTCTTGAAACAGTTGTGAATACAACAATACAGGGAGAATTAGAAAAATGAGGATAAATATTAAGTGCTTTTTCATGTGTTTAAATTTTTATCTTTTATGGTCACATAGCCTGCCCCGCAAAAGCGGGGGAACTCGCGATGAATTTAAACATGCTCTTTTGTGAATTTAAGCATGTTAAATTCATGCTCGTTTCATAATCCATTCTTCAATAAATTGGCACTAAATTAAGCGGTTTTCGGTTGATAATGGTTTGTTTCCTGAAAAAAGTTAAATTAATTTACCTGGTTTTCAGGATCAGGGAGATAATATTAACCTTTTATTGTTTACAATGTTATATTGACATTCTCCTGGACAGACTAAAGGTCTATTGGATGAAATCATGTAACAATTCAAACAGAATGAATAATTAACAATTAAAAATGACAGATATGAAAACCATGTCTTGTAAACAATTGGGTGGAGCGTGTGAAAAAGAATTTCATGCCAACACTTTTGATGAAATGGCTGAAATGAGCAAAAAACATGGAATGGAAATGTTTCAAAAGGGTGATGAAGAGCACCTTAAGTCGATAAATGAAATGCAAGAACTTATGAAATCACCTGAAGCTATAAAAGCGTGGTTTGAAAACAAGAGAAAAGAATTTGATGCACTGCAGGAGGATGAATAACCGGTAATCAGAAAATAAAAAATATGTGTACCGGAGTTTAACAAAACACCACACATAACATTACATAGTCTATTTGGCGGGGCATACAACGCTTTAAGCAGGATTTCATTTTCAAAACTTCACTAAGAGTGGATAAATACTCACATCAAAATCCTCCAAAGCAACATACACTTTCAAAGATGTAATAAAAGTATCCGGGATCATAAACCACCTTTATTTCATATATATTAAACTTTATATATTGAACACACATAAAATTAAAGGATTACAGAGTAATAAAAAAAAAATTAGGCAAGAACTAAATTCTATGATTCTAAGTTATAATTTTGCCAGGTTTCAGAGAATGTTTACTTTTAGAATCACAAAAATTTGTTTTTAAATGAAAACCTACCAACGATTTAATCTTATAACCGGTTGGGTTATTTTCGTTATTTCTGCCCTTGTTTATCTTTTAACAATTGAACCCACTGCCAGTTTCTGGGATTGTGGGGAGTTCATTGCAACTGCGTTTAAACAGGAAGTAGGACATCCTCCCGGTGCACCCTTATTTATGATTCTTGGAAGGATTTTCACTCTTTTCGCAGGAGGAAATCTTCAACATGTAGCTGTTACTGTTAATATTTTATCTGCATTATTCTCAGCTTTTACAATATTATTTCTTTTCTGGTCAATTACACACCTGGCCAGGAAGATTGTGATTACTGATGATGATTACTCCCTATCTAAGATCCTGAGTATTATAGGTGCAGGAATAGTTGGTTCACTCGCATATACTTTTTCTGACACATTCTGGTTTTCTGCTGTCGAAGCAGAGGTTTATGGAACCTCCTCATTTTTTACAGCTATTGTTTTCTGGGCCATTCTGAAGTGGGAGAATGTGGCTGATGAAGAACATGGAAACCGTTGGTTAATTCTTATTGCATATCTTATTGGTTTGTCAATCGGTGTTCACCTGTTGAATTTGCTTGCAATTCCTGCAATGGTTTTTGTGTATTATTTCAGAAAGTATAAACCTTCAACCTGGGGAGTGATAGCTTCCCTGATTATATCAATAGCTATATTGGCTATAACAATATATGGTATAATCCCTGGGATTTTTGCCATTGGTGCCCGATTTGACTATCTCTTTGTGAATGGATTCGGGTTACCATTCCATACCGGACTTCTGTTTTATGCTGTTCTTCTGTTCGGATTGGTAATATTTTTAATTTATTTAAGTCATAAAAAGAAGCAGGTTTTATGGAACACGATCCTTATTAGCTTTGCAGTAATTGCAATTGGATATTCATCCTACACCATTATACTTTTACGCTCTAACGCAAACCCCCCCCTGGATGAAAGTGATCCTCAATCTGCTTTTTCTTTACTTAAATACCTGAACAGGGAACAATATGGACAGAATCCATTGATTTACGGTAATTATTTTAATACTCCAGCAATTGAAATTATTGAAGGCAAGCCTTCCTATATACAGGAAAAAGGGAAATATCTCAAAATTAAACAACGGCAATATAAGTATGATCCTAATTTTAAAGGATTTTTTCCGAGAATGTGGAGCGACGATCCTGATCATATTGAACAATACTTGTACTGGGGAGGGATGAATGAAGCAGACCTTTACAGTCCCCGACTTGATGATAAGGGACAACCGATCAAAGGGAGAGATGGTTCAATACAATTTGACAGGGATAAACCCATTTCAATTCCTACTTTTGGGCAAAATATAAGGTTTTTTCTCAGTTATCAGGTGGGATACATGTATCTAAGATATTTTATGTGGAATTTTGTCGGAAGACAAAATGATATGCAGGGACGTGGAGAAGTGACAAAAGGCAACTGGATAAGCGGGATACCTTTTATTGATGAGGCGCGGTTGGGTCCTATGGATAATCTCCCTGACACCATGAAAAATAACAGGGCAATGAATGTTTATTTTTTTCTCCCCCTGATCCTTGGATTGATCGGGCTCTATTTTCACTACAATAAAAACAACAAGGATTTCTGGATAGTTACTCTATTATTTGTATTTACAGGCTTAGCTATTGTGGTGTATCTGAATCAATATCCTAATCAGCCCAGGGAGAGAGATTATGCGTATGCCGGGTCATTTTATGCTTTCGCTATATGGATTGGGCTGGGTGTATTGGGAATTATTAATTTCATCTCAAAAGGTTACAAATCAATAATTGTGGTTATAGCTGTTATTATTTTTACATCCATTTTGGTGCCGGGTTTAATGGCTTCTCAAAACTGGGACGATCATGACAGATCTGGGAGATATACAGCAAGGGATTTCGCATTCAATTACCTTAATTCATGTGAAAAAAATGCCATCCTGTTCACAAATGGGGATAACGACACTTTTCCTTTATGGTATGTTCAGGAAGTTGAGGGCGTAAGGACTGATGTTCGCGTGGTGAACCTGAGTTATCTTACCGCTGATTGGTATATCACACAGATGAAAATGAAGGCATATGATTCTGATCCTGTTCCCTTCAAGCTTGAAGAGCCTCAATACAGGCAAGGGACACGTGATTATGCAGTTTTTGCTGACAATACCCTTACCTTATTACAAGAAAAATATCTGGCAAATAAATCCTTGTTTGAAAAAGAATATGCCCAGCTATTTAAAGAATTTATGGCATTAGTTGAGAAATCAAAGGCTCCTCAACTTGTACCAAAAGATGTTGAAGACTTAAGGAAAGGGTATAATAATTTTACTGTTGAGAATATTGCCGGGGCTGTAAATGCGATTGAACGAAATAAAGTATTTGAAGTGGATGTTGCCGCCATTGCTGATGTTAAAGCTCGTGCAAGTTCATTTATAAAACGGGTTGATCAATCGTATGCTCCTCTTCAGGATGTAATGAAGTTCTTCAGAAGTGATGATTCAAGGTTCCAGAGAGGTTTTTTCCTGCCTGCAAGAAAAATGGTGATGGAAATTGATACCGCAAAGCTTATTAGGGAAGGGTTTGTGAAAGGAATTTATGCAAAGAATCTCTTACCTGAAGTCCGATGGGAGATAACCAGCAGAGGATTAGCCAAAAATGCAATTATGATACTCGACCTTATCGAAAATAACAAATTTGAAAGACCAATATATTTTGCTATTACAACATCACGCGATAATTATTTAAGTCTTGATAAATATTTACACAGGGAAGGCTTAGCTTACAGGTTGCTACCGGCAAAAGGGAATGATCTTGATCTTTTTAACGGAAGTGTCAGCACTGATATAACATACGAAAATCTTATGGAGAAATTCAGATGGGGTAATATTACCGATCCACATACCTATTTGGATGAAAATAATCAGCGGATGCTTGTTAATTTTCGCTATACTTTTGCAACGCTGGCAAATGCCTTGTATGAGGAGAATAAGGTTGACAGTGCAAGAAAAGTGATTGAGAAATGTTTTGAACTTACCCCTGATGACTTAGTACCATTTAATATGTCAATTGTCCCATTATTGCAGGTTTACTATTCCATTGGTGATACATTAAGGGCCAATGTTCTTGTTGAGCAACTTTCAAAGAAATTCGACGATGAGCTTACATATTTCAGAGATATTCAAATGTTCAGCGAATCAAAGTTTTCATTTCTTAAAAACGATTGGCAGATGGATATGAGCGGTCTGTATCAGTTATTTATAATGACCTCAACAGCCGGGCAGAAGGAAATCTCTTCAAAACTTGCAAAAATGATGGAAAAGCATGACCCACAGATGGCTGGATTTATGAGATAATGTTGCTCCTATGTTAATTGTACGACCACCGCAAATAATAACCCGTTTGATGCCTCGAATGACATGGGGCTTTTTTGGTGAGACAAAAAAGGTTTTTCTGACTTTTGACGATGGACCAACCCCTGATGTGACCGACCGGGCTCTTGAGGAAT
>CAZKMG010000219.1:0-6566 GCA_964553465.1 uncultured Bacteroidaceae bacterium | reverse complement strand
TATATCATGTACACCTCGGGAACAACAGGTACTCCTAAAGGAAGCCTGATTCTTCAGCACAGTGTTGTAAGACTTGTACGTAATATTAACTATATCGAACTGACATCTGAAGACAGAATTCTGCTGACCGGGGCTATTGTTTTTGATGCCACGACATTTGAGATCTGGGGAGCATTGTTGAATGGAGGCACTTTATACCTGGTTGAGAGGGAGACCATACTTAATCCCAAGGCTTTGGGAGAAGAACTAAAGAAAAATGAAATTACAATTCTTTGGTTGACTTCGCCACTGTTTACACAAATTGCAGAATCGAGGACAGATATTTTCAGCAGGTTGAAGTATTTGCTTGTTGGAGGAGATATAGTGTCAGTAGCTCATATAAATAAGGTACGGAAGGATAATCCGCAACTAAGAGTGATAAATGGATACGGGCCTACTGAGAACACGACTTTTTCAACCACCTATTTGATTGAAAAAGATTTTGACAACAATATACCCATAGGTAAACCGATAAGCAATTCCACGGCCTATATTTTTGACAGGAACATGAACTATCAGGCCATAGGTGTTATAGGTGAACTGTATGTTGGAGGTGATGGTCTTTCAAAGGGCTACCTTAACCGGGAAGACTTGAATAGGAAGAGTTTTATTGAGAATCCAAATAAACCAGGTGAGAGACTTTACCGGACGGGTGATTATGCCAGATGGCTGCCAGATGGCAACATAGAGTTCCATGGGAGGATGGATAATCAGATGAAGATCAGGGGCTTCAGAGTTGAGATAGGAGAAATAGAGTCTGTTATATCGGAAATAGAAGGTATCTTAGAAACAGTAATCAAACCGATAAAGATAGTTGAAGGAGACCTGAGGCTTGCTGCTTTCCTGAACGTATCAGATTCATTCACTATGGACTCAATAGAGCTCAGCAGGCTAATAAAAGAAAAACTGCCACCTTATATGATCCCATCAGCATTTAAAATAATGCATGGATTTCCTAAAACAATCAATGGTAAAATCGACAAAGATGCACTTACCCTGGATATGAATGATTTGGTTCGCAGAGAGAGTCAGGATTTAAAAACTCTAACCAAAACTGAAAAAAAGATTCTTGACATCTGGACTGAAGTCTTAAAAACCAAAGATATTTTGACAACAGATAACTTTTTTGAAATTGGAGGTAATTCCCTTTTAGCAATTTCTGTCATGTCAAAGTTAGAGTCTATTTTCAAAATCGATTTAGGGTTAAGAGTATTTTTTGACAGTCCGAGAATAAAAGATCTGGCTGAAGTTTTTGATTGTGCAATGCTTAATTTGGATGAAATATCATATGATCAAAAGGCAAAAAAGAATTTAAAAATAATTAAAGGCGAATTATGAACTTTAGTGAATTTCTAATAGATCTTGAACAAAAAGGGATAAATATCTCATTTTCAAAAGGCAAGATTCAATATAGCGGTCCAGAACAACACATTAATTCTGAACTTATTGAAAACCTTAAACAGTATAAAGGCAAACTTATTAGGCACCTTTGGCCACAGGAATGTAGTAATATGATGCCTATTAATCCTGAAGGGAATAAGATTCCATTTATTTTATTACACGGGGAGAAAATGAATTATCCCTTAAGTGAGCATTTTGGAGTTGAACAACCATTCTATGGCTTCTTTCATTATGGTTCAGAGGGAGAAAAAATATTCCATAAAAGGGTGGAAACTTTTGCCAAAGACTATATTACTCAATTACAAAAGATTGTACCCAACGGACCTTACTATCTGGCAGGATTTTCATTTGGAGGGTATATTGCGTTTGAAATGGCTCTTCAACTTCAAAGACAAGGATTTGATGTACCTGTTCTAATTCTTATTGATTGCAAAATTCCCATGTTTAAGGAGCCTATTCATGCCCCAAGTTTATTTGCTAAAATGTCATTACAGTTTTATAATTTTTCAAAAAGTGTCTATTATTGGTTCTATCATAAAGGAAGAAATACATATTATGAACTCATTTTACTATTTAAAAAGAGGCTTCATAATGAACACCGTAACTATTATATAATGGCTACATATATGCAAATAGCTAAGAGGTATAAGCCAAAAGAAACATACAAAGGAGAAATTTTGCTTTTTAAATCTGATCAAAATCCTTCCATTCATAAATATTTAGGATGGGATAGTTTGTGTGATAAGGTCAAACTTGTTCATGTTGAAGGGGATCACAAGACTATTTATGAGACTAAAGAAAGTTATGAAGCGCTCAGTAAACATATTGATGATTGGTTACAAAAAGCAAATGATAACTTAAAACTCTAAATCCATGCTTTAAACCACACCAATTTCAAAATATATGTTATTATCAGTAAAATTTTATGCTTATGATTTTATGAACATACTCGTTGCCGGTGAGAAATGAATAGGAAAAAATGATCTTGATATACTTCATCGAAGGTGTTCGTATTCAATTATTTATCTATGATGGATATATTTGAAGTTTTTGTAAAGCAATAATTGAATAAGCGTTAACTATGCATCTTAAGATATACTGTAAAACTATCAAAGAATCTGGGTTGCAAAGTAACCAAGGTGAATTGGATATATATTATGGAATGGCTAATTGTTTTGTAAATGTGATACCCGCTTTCTATAATACCTTGTCAGATTATGAAAAGGAAAGAGCAGATCGCTTTAGACGTAGGTCCGATTATAATTGTTATGTTTCGGCGCATGCTCTCTTAAGAATTGAACTTTCAAAGATTTTAAAAAGAAATGCAAACTCTTTTATTATAAAGGAAACTAAAAATGGTAAACCATACATTCCAGGGGCTGAAATACCATTTAGTTTATCACATGATAATGATGTGTTTACATTTGTAATTGGGGGGAAACAGCAAATTCTCGGAATTGATATTGAACAAATTAAAACTGATTTTGATTTTACTAATATTTCCAAAGAATACTTTAGTATAAAAGAACAAAAATTAATTTTTTCCTTTGATAGCATGGTTGATCAAAGCCGCACTTTTTTTGAACTTTGGACCCGAAAAGAAGCTCTCTTAAAAGCTATTGGGATTGGTATTAATACGGATCTTTTTAAAGTCCAGGTATTAGAAGGTGAAAATTCTTTAGACATCGAAACAATGCAAACTAATATAGAAACATTTATGATTTCAACAATTATGAAAAACAATTTAATATTAAGTATAGCCTCATCAATTGATTTCACACCAAACTTAAAAAACTTATCGGCGGATCCTTCTTTAGTAAGTTTTACAATCTCGAATTAACATTTTTTAAATTATCCTTGATATCATTTTTCTTATTTCAATCTTTCCTGAACAGATGAAAAGATTCCGTCACAATTTTTACTACTTACATTAACCTGAATGGCTTATCTTAAATCAATATATACCTTCATTATAAGCTTAATTACTAAAGGTCACGAGCGTAGTGTTAAAGCCAAAAAAAATATAGTGGCTTCATTTATGATTAAAGGTTTAAGTATTGCGATAAGCCTGGTTTTGGTTCCATTAACTATAAATTATATTAATCCATCCAGGTATGGCATTTGGCTTACTTTAAGTTCAATAGTTGCCTGGTTAAGTTTTTTTGATATCGGGTTAACCCAGGGATTACGGAATAAATTTGCCGAAGCAAAAGCTAAAAATGACGATTCTATTGCTCAGGTTTATGTAAGTACTACATATGCGGTTTTAGGTATTATTTTTTTCGGTGTCTGGCTTCTATTTTTAGTTTTAAATCCTCATTTAAACTGGAGCAAGATCCTGAATGTTTCAGAAAGTATGAGCTCGGAAATCTCCCTTTTAGCAGTTATTATTTTTACTTATTTTTGTATTTCATTTGTAATTAAGATAATTACAACAATTTTAATAGCAGATCAGCAACCCGCAAAGTCATCATTAATTGATCTTTTAGGACAGGTATTCTCGTTAATTTTTATTTTAATCCTCGTAAAAACAACTGAAGGTTCTTTGATCAAATTAGGAATTGCCCTATGTGTTTCTCCACTACTTGTATTGGTTGGGGCAAACTTATTTTTATTCAAAGGAGTATATAAGAGATATAAACCTTTAATTTCAAAAGTCAAGTTTACCTATGCAAGGAGTCTTTTTAATTTAGGATTAGTATTTTTCTTAATTCAGTTTGCTGCAATAGCGCAATATCAAACAGCTAATATAATTATAGCCCGGAATTTTGGAACAGATGATGTCACCTCATACAACATAGTTTTTAAATATTTTGGTGTCTTAAATATGGTTTTCAGTATTTTTATTTTGCCATTCTGGTCTGCATCTACAGAGGCTTATAAAAAAAATGATATTCAATGGATAAAAAATGGAATAAAGAAATATAACCAATTAAATATTTTGCTGATATTAGGAGGTATCGTTATGTTGATTTTTTCAAATACCGTTTATCGTCTATGGTTGGGGGAGGGAAAAGTAATTATTCCTTTTTCTCTTTCATTATGGGGATTTTTATTTTTTAATGTAACTATGTTCGGCGGAAAATATGTGAACTTTTTAAATGGAATAAGTGCTTTAAGAATCCAGTTTTTGTCATCTATAATTAGTCCGTTTTTGTATGTCGCAATTGCAATTATTTTAATTAAATATTATCAAATGGGAGTATATTCACTTTTCGTGGCTTCTATTATTGCAAATTTTAATGGTTTCCTTTTAGCTCCTTTACAATATTACCAAATAATTGTTAAGAAATCTAAATCAAGAATCTGGTACAGATAACCACAAATGAATAATATGCTTAAAATAGTACATTTACAATATGCAACATTTTCTGCGGGTAGAGCAGCATTAAGACTACATAATGCTTTTCTGGAAGAAAATTATGACTCAAGTATTTTGTCTTTACGATATGATATTAATGATACTGACAAATTGAAACATGTTGGATTAAAATCAACCATCAAAGGTTGGATAGATAATAAAATGCAGTCATTTTTAACACGAAATAATAACAAGCAATTTGGCCAATACTCATTTCCGATTCTGGGTACTAATGTTTCAAAGTTAGATCAGATAAAAAATGCTGATGTTATTTATTTCCATTGGATTAATGGGGGATTTTTAAACCTGACAAATATTGAACAACTTGCAAAGTTGGGCAAGCCAATAATAATCTTTATGCATGACATGTGGTCCATAACGGGGGGATGCCACCATAGTTTTACATGTGAAAAGTATAAAACAAGATGCGCCGATTGTCAAATGTTTCCCAGCAATAAAATGATTGACTGGCCTGCTTGGGAGTTTAATAAAAAACGAAAATTATATTCAAAATATAGTAATCTGTACTTTGTTACTCCAAGTAAATGGCTTTATGATTGCACAAAACAAGCATCATTTACAAAAGAAAAACCTGTTTTTTACATTCCAAATATTATTGATAATAAATTATTTAAACCCTTTGATAAGAATTCTGCCAGACACATTTTGAATCTGGATATAAATGAAATAATAATATCATTTGGTGCAGCTTCTATTGATAGTCCATACAAGGGTTGGCTTTACCTTCAAAAGGCAATGGAATTATTACAAAAAAGCCAGAATAAAAAAGAAATATCAGTTTTAATATTTGGCAGCGGTCTGAATAAAAAAATTGCAGATACAATTCCGTTTAAGTCAAGGTTTATGGGATTTTTAAGAGACGAATATTCAACGGCTCTTATCTATAACTCATCAGATATTTTTATTACACCTTCATTAGCTGATAATCAGCCAACGACAGTTATGGAGAGTATGTGTTGTGGTACTCCGGTAGTTGGGTTTGATGTTGGGGGTATACCCGACATGATTATGCACAAAGAAAATGGATACCTTGCAAAATACAAAGATGCTGAGGATCTTGCTAATGGTGTAATGTATTGTTTAGAAAATAATATAAAAGGGAGGATGTTGCCATTTTTTGAAAAAAGTAATATTATCAAAAAACATATTGAATTAATTAATAGTATTATTTAAAATTATAAACAATAAATGACAAATATTCCGGAAATTAGGGTCGAGAGCACTTCAATTCATAAGAATAATATTGCCAATTCTTTTTTCTGGCTGGGATTTGTTATTTATTCCATAAGTTACACTATTTCTACCTCAGAATCTTTTAATTATATTGTTTGTCAAGGTTTTCAGATTTTAGGACTTTTTATGCTTTTACCAGCTGCAGTATTCCTATTGCAGTGGAAATATGATTCGAATTACCTGAAGATAATTTTTATCATTTATCTTTTTTGGCTTTGCATTGTGATAGCAAGGGGATTCCAATTTGATTATCAATTATTGAAATTTTTGCTTTTTAATGGTACATTTGGAATTTTCCTGTATTTTGTACCCTTGCTGTTGTTGTTTCCTCGGGATCTGATCAATTATAAAAGGGTATTTGATGCTATCGTAATTTTAGGTCTTGCATACTTCTTTTTTGATCTATTATTTCATAAGGAACTTCTTTATTATGGCAGAAATATGAAGAGTCAATCTATTCTTGAGTACTTTTCACAAAACTTAAGCCTGCCAAGTGGTTTCTTATTATTGA
>CAZKMG010000218.1:0-6604 GCA_964553465.1 uncultured Bacteroidaceae bacterium | reverse complement strand
AACTGATAATAATCCTGGCATCTTCAATATATGATAAATTTCTCAGGATTCTTTCATTATCGGAAAGGATTCTAGAGTCAATTTTATCACCACTTTTAAATAATAAGTGTCTTTCTAAAACTTTGTCTTTAGTTTTTACATGAAGGTCATTTGCGGTCCGTTCTAAAAATCCCTCTTTAGAGTATGAAGTATCAAATATACTTGGGCCAAAAACATCAAGTTTCACAAATCGTATATTTCTAATGATCAGGTTTTCGTATTGTACCAGATTAGCTTCACTCCTTTGCGTAATTAAAAGTTCTTTCTCTTTCGAACTATCAGGAGATAATACAATAATATTGGTTAGTTCATTCATCCATTTCTTCTTAAAACTCTTATTTTTAAGAGAATCAAAAAACTGATCAGACTTTAAAATGGGTTTGGTATATGTAATTGCCTCAGGAAGGGAATCACCATATGATTTATATTCCAAGTAATTAGTCCTCAAATTCCTGTTCTGAATAGTAATTGAGGATGAATGAATAAACAAGTGATCTTCTAATACATAATTTTCCTTCCCTACAACCTTTAATAGTGGAAGAAACAGCAATAAAATGATTGATATTCTTTTTATTAGTTCCAAACTTATACCTTCAAATAGAAATCTTTTGAACTTGATCTTTTCAAACCTGATTTACTTAATTTTTACAATATTTATTTACTAAAAATTACATTGGAGCTCATGATAGTCAGATCAGGTAATAAAAAATAAAAGCTCAAAATTACTTGAATTAGGTGATTTATTAAAATAATCCTGAAATTGAATCGAATCCAACGACATATTAACAATTATAATTAAGAAAGTATTGTATAAATACTTAATAAATTTCAAATGTATCAAGTCATAATATTAATAACTATTTTCAACCACATTATTCTTTATTATAAATTGATTATTAGATATTTAACATTTTAATTAATAGAATTATTATTCATCAGTAACTAATAAATGCCTTTACATCGATTAAATCCCAGACTGGAAATGTGTTACGATGTAAAACAAAATAATTTCAATTAATTTCGTACTATGAATGATAAACTAAAAAGATTCCCAGATGGGAGATATTAATATTTGTAATCAATTTTTTCCTTATCTATATCGGTCATTCTTTATTCGAATGTAATTTAGTGTAATGAATAATCAGAAAATTATAAGCCGGACAGTCCTTCTTCTTTCTATCGTGAGTCTCTTCACCGATATTGCCAGTGAAATGTTATACCCGGTTATGCCGGTTTACTTAAAAAGTATTGGATTTTCGATGCTTTTAATCGGAGTTCTGGAGGGTTTTGCAGAATCGATAGCTGGTCTTAGTAAGGGATATTTTGGCAACCTTTCCGATTCCAGGAGAATCAGGCTTCCATTTGTGCGATTAGGATATGCTTTGAGTGCCATATCTAAACCTATGATGGCTGCTTTTATTTATCCAACCTGGATTTTTCTGGCCAGAACTACTGATCGCCTGGGAAAAGGAATTCGCACTGGTGCACGTGATGCAATGCTATCGGATGAATCTCTCCAATCCACAAAGGGCAGGGTTTTTGGATTTCATCGTACCATGGATACGTTCGGAGCAGTGTTAGGTCCTGCGATAGCCCTTTTACTGCTTTATTATTTGCCGGGAAAGTATAGATTACTTTTCCTTATTGCTTTTATTCCAGGGATACTCGCAGTTTTATTTACTTTTCTTATAGGTGAAAAGAAAATTGCACCTGCAGAAACCCCAGACAAAATATCATTTATCAGTTTTACTAAATACTGGTATAAAAGCACTCAAACCTATAAGAAGCTTGTTGCGGCCTTCCTTATTTTCGCACTCTTCAACAGTTCTGATGTATTTTTACTTTTAAAAATAAAGGAATCAGGGGCATCCGACTATGTAGTTATCTGGATTTATATTTTTTATAATCTCATTTTTGCTTTAAGTTCATATCCTTTTGGCGTAGTGGCTGACAAAATTGGGATGAAAAAAGTTTTAATTTTCGGTTTGTTTCTTTTTGCTTCAGTTTATATTGGCATGGCTTTAACTACAACCATGCCCGGTTTCATAGTACTTTTCTTTATTTACGGTATGTATGCTGCGGCTACTGAAGGCGTATCCAAGGCATGGATAACAAATATTTCATTTAAAGCTGATACAGCAACGGCCATTGGTACTTATACTGCTTTTCAAAGCATATGTGCCTTGTTAGCAAGTAGTATAGCCGGATTTATCTGGTTTAAATTTGGTGCAGAACTTACTTTTTATATAAGTGGAATAGCTGCGATTCTGGTTGCTGTATATATCTCATTTTCAGTTCCATGGACAAAGGTGTCTAAATTTTAATAACGCGGATTCATCAGATATTTATTTGTTTCAAAGGTTAATTCATAGTTTAGAGTAGAATTTATTTGTTTTAAATAAATTGCAAACCTTTTTCCTACCAAATTGTTTAACTGATTTGTTATATTAGAAATATAATTTTCAATTTTAGTAATTATGAGGGGACAGCCTGGCATATTTGCCATATTTATTTTTACGTTTGCTTTACTAATCGATTTATATACTTTCAGAGGAATTTCAACTCTGATTAATACCTCTGAAAACCGTTTCCGACCGTATATCATTATTGGATTCTGGCTGATAACATGTTTTACGCTGGCTTGGTTAATATGGTTTTATTTCTCTATGAGTAAGCTTAGCTATAAAGAAATTTATGGTCATATTACTTTTTTTATGGGATTTTTTATTTTGTTCTATATCCCAAAATTATTTTTTATTGTTTTCCAGTTTGCGCAGGATGTCGTCCTTATTTTGACAAAGCTTGTCGAGGTAATATTTCCTAAAAATACTTATGTTTCTGAAAAAGTAATCCTAATTAGCAGGTCTGATTTTTTATTACAGGTAGGGCTTATTATTGCATCTATACCCTTTTTTTCCATAATCTGGGGTATTTGGTGGGGCAAGTATAATTATAAAGTAAAGAGACTAAATTTAGATTTCAATAATCTTCCGTCTTCATTCAATGGGTTGAAAATTGTTCAAATAAGCGATCTTCATTTAGGAAGTTTTGCTGGGAATTCAAAAAAGCTTGAACCAGCCATAAAAATGGTTAATGAACTTAAGCCAGACTATATTCTGTTTACAGGTGACCTAGTCAATAATATTGCCTCTGAAGCTGAAGAGTTTATACCTCTTTTGCAGAAATTACATGCTAAATATGGAAAATTCTCTATCTTAGGAAATCATGATTATGGGGAATATTATAACTGGCCTTCAAAAAGTGATCTGGCAGAAAATATGGAAGAGCTTTTCAAACACCATAAAACAGCAGGATTTTCTCTATTAAGAAACGAATCGGTTCTTCTTAGTAGAAATGGTCAAAACCTGGCTTTGATTGGTGTGGAGAACTGGGGATTGCCTCCATTTCCTCAATATGGTGACCTGCAGAAAGCTTATGCTCCTGTTAAAGATGCTGATTTTAAAATATTACTTTCTCATGACCCATCTCATTGGGACGCAGAAGTCAGACCTACAACAAATATTGACTTAACGCTATCCGGCCACACTCACGGAATGCAGTTTGCTTTTCGTATTCCTGGATGGAGATGGAGTCCTGTAAAATTTAAGTATCCCAGATGGGCAGGGTTATACAGGGAAGATAAGCAACTGCTTTACGTAAACATTGGCCTAGGATTTATTGCTTTCCCGGGTAGGGTAGGTACACCACCTGAAATTTCATTATTTACATTAAATAGGACCTGAAAATAGTATATAAAAATTCTGTTCTCTTATATTTCCATGAAAATAATAAAATGTGATTATTTAACACGTATATATTCTATTTTTGTACACCTATTCCCAACCTTATATGATCCTTCATTTAGGTAGGATGAAAAAGTGATGATATCAAAATGATTAAGATTTTAAAAGACACTATTTTATGAATGCAATTTTGTTGCTTTCATGCCCAGATCAGAAAGGTCTTGTATCCAATATTTCAAATTTTATTTTTGAGAATGGAGGAAATATAATATCTCTCCATGAACATGTGGATACTCTAGAAAAAATATTTTTTTTAAGAGTGGTTTGGGATATGGAGGGATTTGCCGTCCCACCAGATAAAATTGAGTCATATTTTTCTCCTGTTGCTGAAAATCTTAAAGCAACGTGGAAAATAAACTTCACGGGGCGAAAAATTCGTATTGCTGTATTTGTATCCAAGTATGACCATTGTCTTCAAGAACTTCTTTGGCATTTGAGACTCATAGATTTTCCCGTTGAAATACCTTTAATTATTTCAAATCATTCAGATTTAAAGTCAATGGCCGATTATCACAAAATTCCTTTTTATGTTTTCCCCGTCATCAAAGAGAATAAACCTGAGCAGGAACGTAAAGAAATTCAATTATTAAAAGAGAACCATATTGATACCATTGTTCTTGCACGCTATATGCAGATATTGTCAACTGATTTTGTGCGGGCATATCCAAATGAGATAATTAATATTCACCATTCTTTTCTACCGGCATTTATTGGGAGTAGTCCTTATAAACAAGCATATGAGAGAGGTGTAAAAATAATCGGTGCCACAAGTCATTATGTTACTGAAGAACTTGATGATGGCCCAATTATTGAGCAGGATATTATCAGAATAAGTCATCGTGATACAACTAATGACCTTATCCGAAAAGGAAGGGATCTTGAAAGAATTGTCCTTTTAAGAGCTGTCCTTTATCACGCAGAACACAGAATACTTGTGAACGGTAAGAAGACAATAGTATTCGATTGAGTTTGAAAGTGTCAGGAATTAATCTATGCTACTGCTGGAAGTTTGATAAGTTTTGTTAATAGTTTATTACATATAACTATAAAAGCTTGTTTTACTAAATCTGGCAGATAATATATTGACTGTAAATAAATAAGACTGGTATATTTAAATATTAAACGGATGAATTTTCAAATTAAGCTAATAAGCTCTCGCAAATAGTACTTTATTTTTAGTTGGCTTACCGCTGAACACACATTTTCCCATTTTATTTTCGGATTCTAATGGAATACAGCGAATTGTAGCTTTTGTTTCTTCTTTAATTCTAAGCTCTGTTTCTACTGTTCCATCCCAGAATGCTGAGATGAACCCTCCTTTATTTTCGATAATTTCAGTAAATTCATCCCATGAGGAAACCTCCCTTGTATTTTCTTCACGGAACTTAAGCGCTTTTGCTAATATGTTCACCTGAATTTCTTCTAAAAGTCGGCTAACTTCAGAAACTGTATTTTCTCTCGAAACTGATATTTTTTCAAGGTTATCTCTTCTGACAATCTCTATTGTTCCCTGTTCAAGATCGCGACTACCCATGACAAGTCTTATTGGTATTCCCTTCAGTTCGTATTCAGCAAATTTCCAACCGGGTTTATAAGTGTCACGATTATCATATTTTACTGTGATTCCTTTTGATTCCAGGTCTTTCTTTATTTTTTCAACCACTTCATTTATTGCATTTAATTGCGTGGCATTTTTATAAATAGGAATAATAACAACTTGAATAGGTGCAAGTTTTGGAGGTAAAACCAGTCCATTATTATCGGAGTGCGCCATTACCAGTGCTCCCATAAGTCTGGTAGACACTCCCCACGAAGTTGCCCATACATACTCAAGTTTTCCCTCTTTACTTGTAAACTGAACATTAAAAGCTTTTGCGAAATTTTGACCAAGAAAATGAGATGTTCCAGCCTGTAAAGCCTTTCCATCCTGCATTAAAGCTTCAATACAAAACGTGTCAATCGCACCAGCAAAACGTTCGTTTTCACTTTTCTTACCAATGATAACAGGGAGGCCCATCCAATTTTCTGCAAAATTAGCATAGACATGTACCATTTTCATTGTCTCCTCTATAGCTTCCTCTTTTGTGGCATGTGCAGTGTGCCCTTCCTGCCAAAGGAACTCTGACGTTCTTAAAAATAAACGTGTCCTCATTTCCCATCGGACAACATTTGCCCATTGATTTATAAGTAAGGGAAGATCACGATACGATTGAATCCAATTTTTATAGGTATTCCAGATAATCGTTTCGGATGTAGGGCGGATAATTAACTCTTCATCTAGTTTTGCCCCGGGATCGACTATAATTTTCCCATTGGACTCGTCGGTCTTGAGCCTGTAATGAGTAACTACTGCACATTCTTTAGCGAAACCCTCAACATGTGATGCCTCTTTCTCGAAAAATGATTTGGGAATAAACAATGGAAAATAAGCATTCGAGTGCCCGGTATCTTTAAACATTTTATTCAGGACAGCCTGTATGTTTTCCCAAATAGCATAACCGTAAGGTCTTATAACCATACAGCCTCTTACGGCAGAATACTCTGCCAGTTCAGCTTTAATAACAAGATCATTATACCATTGGGAATAACTATCTTCCATGGTATTCAATTCTTTTGCCATTAGAAATCGTTAAATTAAAGAGTATGAATTTAATTTTTGCAAAATAAGGAAATAAAATCCGTTAAATAAAATGGTGTATTTATTTAGATTCCCTGCAGGATAAATTGTATTATATAAATATATAAAACTATATAAACTCTAA
>CAZKMG010000217.1:0-6605 GCA_964553465.1 uncultured Bacteroidaceae bacterium | reverse complement strand
AGTCCATTATCAAACATTGCCCTGAACCCATTATCTTTACAGAACCTGATCTGATCTATAGGATCAGGTCCTGCACTATTTTTAAACATATTAAAATCCGGTGCGTATTTCAGTTTAAAAGGTTCATTATTTGGTTCCTGCATGGAACCAAAAATATTTCCCATGGTAGTTTGAGCAACTACACCGGTAGCTGCAGTAGTAATAAATACTTTTTTTAAAAACCTTCGTCTGTCTTCCATATTAAGGGGTATTTATGAGATTAATCGTTTTTATCAGATCCAGGAACAGGTATCACGGCTTTTATGTCGTAAGGTCCCATTTCAAATACTGAAGGGCCTAACTTAAGATCAGAATTCAGCATTTCATCCCAGGTAACTTCTTTTCCGGTATAGGCGGAAATACGTCCCATAATTCCCGTTAAGGTTGAAATAGCTGTGCCTTCAGCCTCAACCCATGGAATTGCCTGCCGGATACAAGTTATAAAATCAATATGTTCCTGGACGTAGGGAGATATTTTGAGCTCAGATTTACCTTCAGTCGTCTGAGGATATTGATATTCCCAGATGGTCTTCCCTGCTAGATCGAATATTTTGTCTTTGCAATTTGATGAACCTTTTGTTCCCTGAATATACTCTGAAACATTATTACTACATCCGTTTATCTGGCGGCACATGCTGTGAAGATGCATTCCATTTTGAAATTCAAAATCAATACTGAAGTTATCATACTGATCGCCAGTCAATCTGCGTTGACGAGAACCAAATCCATTTGCCTTAATCGGATGATCCTGAGTAAACCAATTTATAACATCAATATTATGAACATGTTGTTCAACGATATGATCCCCACTCAGCCAGGTCCAGTTAACCCAGTCACGTATCATATATTCCATGTCGCTCCATTCAGGTTTACGATCGCGGTACCAAAGCTGTGATTGGTTCCACCAGCAGTTGGCAGATACAATTTCACCTATCGCACCACTCATTATCTGTTTATAAGTTTCAACATAATCCGGGGAGTGTCTTCTTTGGGTTCCTGTAACGACCACCAGTCCTATACTTTGAGCTTTCTGGGAACTGGCAATAACTGAACGGGCGCCAACCGGATCAACAGCTACGGGTTTTTCCATGAAAACATGTTTACGGGCTTTAACGGCTGCTTCGAAATGTGCTGGTCTGAAAGTAGGAGGTGTAGCTAAAAGCAGAATATCAATGCCAGAATCGATAACTTTTTCATAAGCGTCGAATCCTATAAAACATTTTTCGTCAGCAATTTCCTGACCTTTTTTTTCTTTAATTGATTTCCGGCAAGAGTCAAGCCGGTCCTGTAGAACATCCCCTAAGGCGATGATTTCAATGCCATCACCGGCTGAGAGGAAATCCAGGGCGGCACCGGTTCCACGGCCACCGCAGCCAACCAGACCTGCTTTTAGTTTTGTTCCATCAGGCGCCTTCGGAAGCATTGGAGGAATAACAATGTTTTCAGGTAATCTTTGTTTGCAGGAATTCAGGAGTGCCCCCATACCGATAATACCGAGTGTACCTGCTGCAGCTGTTTTTGAAAGAAAGTTTCTTCTACTTACATTTTTTTCATTCATGGTAAAGAAATTAATTTGGTTTTTATTCATTGAATTCTATTTCCAGTTTTTCATTGTATTCGCAAATTACGCGGAATCCTACAAAAAAGCAATCGGAATACCACCAATCGCTTTTAGGAGTTTGCGGATCGGTGACCAACCATTCATCTGAACGTGTATAATCGCGATTAGCACAGCGCAACTCAGCAATACTGCTTTTATACGATCCTCCCCTGACAACATGCTCCTTGCCGGATTCCGGACCCCGGGGATTTACAGGAACAGAATCCGCATAATTTCTATATGTTTGGGGAGAATACCAATCACTGCAAAATTCAGCTACATTACCGATCATATTTTTCAATCCGAATGAATTTGGATAAACCCTGTCAGGTAGTTGTGTTTTTAATCCACTATTCAAGGAATATATAACATATCGGTTAATTTGGGTTGTATCGATCCCAATTACTCTGTTAATTAAGCGTGTATGATCCATTTTTTTTGGGTTCCCCTCAAAGAAAAAAGGATCAGTTGTACCGGCGCGACATGCATATTCCCATTCTGCTTCTGTTGGGAGCCGATAGGTTTTGCCAGTCTGCTGGGAAAGCCATAAACAATATGTTTCAGCAGCATGGAAACTGATTGATATGGCTGGTCGTTTGCCAAAACCCCAGTTTCGGTCAGGTGAACCGTAAGGAGGAGTCGGCCCGGTTATTCCATCAATTTCCTGATTACGGTTATTATCGGTTGACCGACCTTCTCTGGATGTCTGGGCGTAAAAAGTCATATACTCATCCCAGCTTAATTCCGTTTCAGCCATGAAAAATGATGTTATTTTTACTTTAACCTGGGGTCCTTCATCAGGTTTTCTATATGGTTCATCTTCCGGACTTCCAATTGTGAAAACACCTCCTGGAATAGCTTTCATTTCAAAGGAAATATTTGTCCCGGGAATAAATTCAGTAAAATTCTTGAAACTATCAACTTTAGCAGCATGAGTGTACTTCTCAGAATTAGAAGTGATTTTTACAAGTGACTTCCCTTTAGTTTTATATCCGGGAAGGTAATGCCCTACATCAAGGTGACAATTCAGGCATCCAACTTTTCCCATATTATTTTGATAATAAAGGTGAGCTTCTCCACCCTCTGTTGAAAGGGATATGGGAAATAAATTCTGATGACATTTAAGACAGGATGATTCATAGGTAAAATGAACCGATGTTTCAAGTAGTCTCTTTGATTCCCAGTCATAATCGGTAGAATCTTTAAATAAAAATCCATAAATATCTTTTGCCCCAAGCCGGATTTTTTCTTTGAGATACCCATGCCCTTTTGGTGGTAAATGACATTCAACACATTGAACCTGCACACCTGAAGGATTATCGAAATGAGATGCTTTTTTCCTCGAAACAAATACATGAGGGTGAACATGACAAACTGCACAAAAACTGTCAGTTGAAGTTTTCTCAACCGTAAAATTAAAAGAAAGAGTCAATACAATACCAATGACAATACCCAATAAAAATAACACTGGTAAATTGGATTTCAAAAAGCCAGGAATCCTGAGTTTCATTGCAAGATGTTGAAGGAATCAATAAACTTACCAATGTATAAATAAAATAATTAATTTCAATAATGTGCTCTAATAAAGAAATATAATATATTTTATAATTTCCATTTAACTGCTGATTTTTATCAAAACATTCAATTTTAATTTGTCGGGTTCATCCTTTTAAATATCATTTGCAAATCTTCTGGCCCGGATTTAATCATAGCTTCACTAAAACTAAAAGTAATTTCCATCTTACCTGCCTGTAACTGTTCAAAAACAGCTTCAATAAAATCACTTACCGGCGAAGCATTATCATGTATTCCTTTCCCCCCCAGATCTGTATTTAATCCAGGAGGGATTATTTCTATTACCTCAATATTGTTGGCTTCCATTATATGTCGCAAAGAAATTGTAAATGAATGTAAAAAGGATTTTGAGGCTGAATATACCGGTACTTTGATAATTGGAACATAAGCTAGTGCTGAGGTCACATTAATAATTGTGCTTAACGATTTCAATTTTGTAAAAAGTGAAATCAAATGAATTGGAGATTCAATATTAATAGCAATTTCCTCTTTAGCGCGCTGAAAAAAATTATTGTCTGAAATTGACATCCATTGTTGTATTCCAGCATTGTTAATCAGAACATTCAGGTCATTGTGTTCTTCTGAAATCCACTGAAAGAGTTTTTCTCTTTCAGCTGCTACAGACAAATCACATGTCTTGGCAATTATTGAAGGGTGTTTATCAGAGACTTCTTTTAAGACAGACTCGCGTCTTCCACAAATAATAACTGTGTTATTTTCTTTTATAAATCTTTCAGTCAGACCAAGACCAATACCCGTAGCTCCACCGGTAATTAATATTTTATTATTAGAAATTTTCATGTATTAAGGATTGATTGTGTTTACTATTTATGGCCAAATGTAAAATTCGAAACTAAGCAGGGGAAAGGCTAATCAATGAAATTTATAATTTTTCCCGGGAAAGAGCCATGTTTAAACGACTATTTCAAGTAGTTAATTGTTCTTTCCAAAAAATCCCTTGTCAGTTATCATTCCCCATCTTTGTCCTGATTGATCTGATTCTGGTATATCAGAATAAGTATTAGTAAATCCTTTTTAATTTACGATTGTACTTTCTTGATACCAAACCAGGCATAAATGGCTCCCACTAATATCCCTAACCATGATTTACCAATTTCATTTAATGTTTCAAAAACATCAGGACACCTGATTACTCCAACATAAAAAGATCCCGCTCCGATAATTAGCCATGCTAAAATATAAATCCATACAATTACTTTCATTAACCTTTTTCCGTATGCTTCAGCAATTTCCTGTACTTGTGAAACGGGTGTTTCTCCTGGATTAGATAATGCCAGGTTTCCGATCACAACAGCCGATACAATGCCTCCTATAAGATTTACAACCCATACTTTATCTATACTTGAGACATAATCTCCCGCGTTCGGATCCCATTTAAATACCGAAAGAATAATCTCTCCCAAAGTAAATACGTAAATCAGGAGCAATATACATGCAATTATTCCGAATAAAATTTCTTTCCCCTTTGAATTCATAATACAGCTTTTTTAATTTCAAATCATTTTATATGTAATTCATATATTTAACGCGTTGTGTGATTGAAATAATGTAATTAACAGGCTTTGTGTGCTTTGTGTTTTTTCTTTGTGAACATTGTGGTAAAAATATTTAACCACAAAGGCCACGAAGGGTTCCACAGAGTTCAATAATATTTTCATATATACCAATAAATAAATGTATTAAATTTTTAAAATTTTAATTAAACTAGAATATGTTTTAATTGCACAACGCGTTATATTTAATTAATTACTAAATATACCCATCCAAATGACAGATTCCTTTAATATACTTCAGTGAGGCTCTAACAAAGTTACCCAACGACTTAAATAAAAGTAAAATATCCTTTTATTTACCTCCTAAAGACTGAACTCAAATGGAGATAATGTGACTTTTATATTGGAAGTCATCCTAACTCTTGATACCTTGAATAAGATTCCAGCTGAAATTTGGCTAAACTTTAAAGTTACCAGTATCTACCCATTCATTTTTTAATAATGACCACCAATCAACTGCCAGTCCATTTAAAACATAATCATATGGAAGCCATCCATAACCTCTGTCACCCCATCCTGTTCCCCAGGAATTCCGTATGAATAGTGCACCAGGTTTGGCATTATTGATTTTCATATTGTCATCGTAACCAGCAGCAACGATAGCGTGGCCACCAAGAATTTTTTCACCAATTGATGGATAAGGTATTTTTCCGGTTGTCGCAGCCTGTTCTATGGAACTGTAAACGGTAAACCCAAAAATCGAGGGAAGACCTCCTGCAAGATTGGTTTTGATCTGGTTTAGCAGATCGATCTTTGTTGTACCTGGAGGATCAAGTCTATAATAAGTCATTGACTGGTAATTTTGGGCAAATGCGTAACAGAATGCAGTAGGTTCCTGGTCATAATCAGATATCCTGTAGGGCCAATACTCTTCTGGTGGAACACCAAACAGGACTAATGCACCCATTGTTGTTCGGAGATATGCTCCATTGTCACCTGTTTGATGCATAAGATTTCTGGTTGTCTTGTAAAGAAACAGACGGGATGCATCGATATATTTTTGGTATGCTTTCCTTTCAAAATATTCAACCAGAGCGACTCCAGCATTAGCAGTGCAAGAACCTAGCGACCCCTGATCCTCAATTGGGGAAAACCATTCTTGCAAACTTACTGATCCAGGTATATTTGCTTTTACCGGTTTTTCAACTCCAATTTTTGTTAGCATTTTTTTAATCGTTACTTTCTGGCCAAATTCCAACAAACGTTGTGAAATCTGATCATGATGAATTGTGTGGTCCCTGAAGTCTGGGTAGTCGGGTAACCAACCCATCCCAAATTTTTCCGATATATTACTCATAATCGCCTCCTTTGTTTTAAATTATTAGACTAGAGATAATTGTATCAAAATGAAAAGTATAAAAAAAAATATGTTCATGTGAATATAAATGTTAAAACATACTCTTTCAATCTATAATATTTGTTATAATTTTTAAGATACATTTATTGGAAAATACATAATATAAAATATTCTTACTTAGTTTCCAAAAAAGACTGCCTGATCAAATTAAAGATCAACTTTTTTTGTCTTTTTCAATACTTACTAGCCTCTTATTAGTTTACCTGATGCTTCTTATAGTTGGAGATTACATTCTAAGCCTATTTTAGTAACAGTTTAAAACTCACTCTTATAATCACCTACATTGGTGATTGCGGCATTCTTTACCACCACATACTAAGCTATCTAATTTTCAGTCAAATACATTTGTGTTTATTCAAAAAAGTGTGAATGATGTAACTAATCAAAAGAATTATGTAATGGTTCCTTTGATTTATAGCCTAACCTTTGTAAGGTGAAATTTTATTCACCACTGTATTGC
>CAZKMG010000216.1:0-6645 GCA_964553465.1 uncultured Bacteroidaceae bacterium | reverse complement strand
GAAATATATTTTGATAATAAAGATTGCCCTACCCTCCCAGGGTTAGCAGATTTCATTATTTTCAACGGCACCCTCCGCACTCCTGAACCTCCTGCAAATCCTGAAGAATTTAATTATGCCGCATATTTAAAAAAAAAGGGTATTTTATTTATTTGTTTTCTTAAAGCTGATGATTGGCGATTATTGGGGAAGAATAATCAATTGTCTATCAAGACTTTTGCGATGTCTGTCAGGGAAAAGATCTGGAAGAGGATTTCATCGATAGACCCGGGCAATTCTAATTTAAGTGTTTTATACGCACTTGTCTTAGGTTCGAAGGATTTACTGGATCCTGAAATCAAAGAATCGTATATTAAGACAGGAACCATGCACGCACTTGCAGTTTCTGGACTGCATGTAGGTCTCATATGGTTAGTTATTTCAAAAATTTTGTATTTATTGAAAAAGCTACCTGCAGGGAATTATTTGTTTTTTATATCGGTCATCCTCTTATTATGGTTCTATGCGCTCATCACAGGGATGAGTCCTTCAGTTGTAAGGTCCACAATTATGTTTAGCATTGTTAATCTTGGAAAATCAATTCAAAAAGAAACATCTGTATATAATTCTGTTTTTCTTGCAGCATTTCTTAGTTTGCTTTTTTTACCCGACTGGCTTTATAGCCCTGGTTTCCAGTTGTCGTATTCAGCTGTTATGGGTATAGTTTTTTTTCAGCCAAAATTAATGTCATTTTTTGTCAGCAGATTTAGATTTGTCAAATGGATCTGGGAATTACTAACGGTAAGCCTAGCAGCTCAACTAGGTACAATTCCAGTTAGTCTCTATTATTTTCATCGCTTCCCAATTTATTTCCTCCTGGCTAATCTCATAGTTATACCATTGGTCACGATTATACTCTTTACATTTATCTTTCAGGTCATAAGCATGTTTATTCCGTGGATATTTGTGATTTTGTCAAAATTTAACCTGACACTGGTTTCATTCATGAATTTCTCAGTAAGAATAATAGAGGAATTACCCTCACCTGGATTAAATAATATATTCCTTGACAGGAAACAGATGTGGCTGTTAATTGGAATAATCGTTTTTATAGCATTTTTTATTCGTTATCGGAAGAACTTGTATATAGCATCCATTTTGCTATGTGTTTTGTTAATTATTTTTTTAGGGAATATACGAATCCATCATAGAAACCAAATGGAATACCTGGTAGTTTACAAGATTGAAAAGGACTTTGTTGTGGGGATGTATTCTTGCGGAAAGGGAGTTATATTTGTTAATACATCAGATACATCCGGAATTGCAGGCAAAATTGATTATAGATGCTCAGGTTTTCATAGAAAATATTCAATTCAACGTGAGGAAATAGTTCTTACAGACACACTGAAAAATTCCGGGAGAAGAATGATAAATTCAGTTAAACTGCCGGGTGACAATAACTACCTTTGTTGGTTTTTGAATAAAAGGATTATTCTATTAAATGATCCCTCATATTATAATGACAAACTTACAGTGAACAGACTTATGGCAGATATTATTATATTAGGTGGTAAAATAAAAATAAAAGAGGAAATACTCTTTAAGGTATTTTCATGCAACACAATCATTCTCTCAAGTTCAATACCCACTTTTATTCAGTACGACCTTCCATGTCCACCTTCGGAACAGGCTTGTAGAATCATTGATACGCGAAAACATGGGGCATGGTTAATATGCCACAATATTAAAAATCAGATTCTTACAGAAATGGAAAATAATCTTAAAAGCCTAGTTATTTTTTAATATTATATGTTATTTTGCGCTTTAGATTTAATAGTTTAAAATACATCAATGGATGAAAATTATTATTGCAGGTGCAGGAGCGGTCGGATCACATCTGGCTAAAATGCTTAGTAATGAAAACCACGATATAACAGTAATTGATACGGATACTGAACGGTTAAAATCTGTAGGATCATCGATTGATATACTTAGCCTGGAGGGCAGCGCCACATCGTTAGGAATCCTCAGGGAAGCAAAAATTAAGAAGGCTGACTTGTTTATTGCTGTAACAAATCATGAATCTTCAAATATTACTGCAGCCATTCTTGGTAAGCAATTAGGAGCCAGGAAAACTATAGCGCGCATAGACAATCAGGAATACCTGCATCCAAATAACAGAGAGATGTTTATCAGTCAAGGGATTGACTATATGATTTATCCTGAGATGATTGCTGCACGCGAAGTTGTGGGATTGCTCTCTCAAACTGGGATGTCAGATATTGTCGATTTTTCCGGCGGAAAACTTCATTTATATGCTTTCAAACTTGAAGAAAATGCTCCGATAATAGAAAAGAGCCTTAATGAAATATCCAAACCTGATGAACTTCTCCAATTTCGCGCTGTAGCTGTTTCGCGTAACGGAGAAACAATTATTCCCCGCGGTAATGACACTTTCCAGACAGGAGATCTTGTATACATTTTAACCAATAAAGGTGGGGTAGATAACCTTCTTCGCTATACAGGTAAGACAAATTTCGAAGTTAGAAATATTATGATAATGGGAGGAAGCCGCATAGGGATCAGGGCTGCTCGAGATCTGGGGGATCAGCATTATGTCAAATTAATTGAAATTAACAGGGAAAAAAGCTATTCAATCTCAAACATGCTGGATAATACCCTTGTTATAAATGGTGATGGCGGTAATGTTGACTTGCTAACACAGGAAGGTCTGTCGAAAATGGATGCATTTATTGCTGTTACCGGAAATTCGGAAACAAATATTCTTTCCTGCCTGCTAGCAAAAAGGATGGGTGTGAAGAAAACCATTGCCGAAGTAGAAAATATGGACTATATACCATTAGCTGAGACCATTGGTGTTGACACGATTATTAATAAAAAGCTTATTACCGCAAGTCGGATATTCCGGTTTACTATGAGCACAGAGGTTACTTCCATTAAATGTCTGACCGGAACCGAAGCTGAGGTACTTGAATTTGTGGCAAAACAGAATTCTTTGATCACACAGAAAAAGCTTAAAGAAATCGAATTCCCCGAAGATGCAATTGTTGGAGGAGTCGTTCGCGGGAATTCCAGCTTTATTGCACAGGGAGATTCTGAACTAAAGCCAAATGACAAAGTAGTAGTTTTCGCTTTACCATCTGCGGTTGGAGCAGTAGGGGAATTTTTTAATTAAGCCTGGTTTATGTTTCATCCCAGGACAATAATCAATATTCTAGGTTTTCTTCTTCTGATAGAGGGGGTTTTTATGATTCTATGCATCCCCGTTTCGTTGATGTATCATGAAAATGATGTTTTCGAAATATTTATTTCAGGACTTATCACCAGTCTGATTGGATCAATAGCATGGTTTTTGACTAGAAAAGCACCAAAGAATGTTTCAAGAAGGGATGGCTATATTATTGTAACATTGGGGTGGTTGCTTTTTTCAATTTTTGGTGCATTTCCATTTTTTATTTCAAAAGCAATTCCAACGTTTAGCAATGCTTTTTTCGAAACAATGAGTGGGTTTACCACAACCGGGGCATCCATTCTGAATGATATCGAATCTCTATCACATGGCATGTTATTTTGGAGAAGTCTAACTCAATGGCTAGGAGGAATGGGTATTATCGTGTTGTCTATAGCTGTATTACCTTTATTAGGAATAGGTGGTATGCAGCTATTTATTGCAGAAGTTCCCGGACCAGTTCCTGATAAACTTCATCCAAGGATTAGTGATACGGCCAAACGCTTATGGATGATTTATATCCTGTTTACGATGGCAGAAATTCTTCTGCTATGCATTGGCGATATGAATCTTTTTGATGCGGTTTGTCACTCTTTTACAACTATGGCAACAGGAGGCTATTCAACCAAACAGGCAAGTATTGCACATTGGAATTCTCCTTATATTCAATATGTTATTGCACTATTTATGTTTATAGCTGGTACGAATTTCACCCTTTCATATTTTGCATTACACCTGAGGTTTGATAAAATTTTTAAAAATGAAGAATTCAGGTATTATCTAGGATTCATTATTGGATTTACTCTTTTAATTACAGTGATTATGGTTTTTACCATGGACAATCATTTTGAAAGTTCTTTCAGACACTCTCTATTCCAGGTAATTTCCATAATGACGACCACTGGATTTGTTACATCAGATTACATGCTTTGGACACCTGTACTTTGGTTGTTAATTATTATTTTAATGTTCTTTGGTGGATCTGCAGGATCAACAGGTGGTAGTATAAAAATAATGAGGATTGTTCTTTTAATTAAGAATAGTGTTCTTGAATTAACAAGGCTTATCCATCCAAATGCAATTATTCCTGTACGCTTTAATCGACAGGCAGTTCACCCTGAAATTGTTACAAATGTCCTTGCTTTCGTTTCGTTTTATATTCTCACTGTTGTTGGTAGTATGATTATCTTATCAATCTTTGGATATGATCTTGAAACATCTCTTGGTGCAGTAGTGACGACCCTTGGTAACATAGGACCCGGGATTGGAGCTGTAGGCCCTTCTTATAATTTTAATCATTTCCCAGATACTGCCAAATGGTTTCTCTCATTTCTAATGTTGATCGGAAGGTTGGAGCTTTTTACAGTACTTATATTGCTAACTCCAGCTTTCTGGAGAAAATAAAATCAAATGTTTAAATTCGGACTGGACTATTCATTTCTGATAAAGAAATTCAACCATGATTTAAAGGAGAATGGAATTAATATTTATATTCTGTATTGTGAATTCTTTATTTCTAAGATCAATCCCAAATCCCAAGTCCTTGCCTCGCTACAAAGGGTTGATCAGTAGTGCAATCTATAACAGTTGAGGGGATATTTCCTCCACAGCCTCCATCCACCATCAGGTCAATTTTGTCACGGAAATTCTCATAAATTTTTCCAGGATCAGTAGTATAATCAATGATAGCATCATTGTCATGAATGGATGTAGTAAGTATTGGATGTCCAAGTTCCTTTACAATATTCAAAATAATATTGTTGTCAGGGATACGTATGCCTACGGTTCTTTTCTTATTTTCAAGAATTTTTGGGACCTTATTATTAGCACGTAAAATAAATGTGAATGGTCCGGGGAGGCAGGATTTCATGATTTTAAAAATATGGTTATTCAAGGGCTGTGTGAACTCAGAAAGACTGCTGAGGTCCGGTACAATAAATGAAAACCTGGCTTTTACTGGTTTAATTCCTTTTAATAGTGCAATACGCTCAACAGCTTTAGATTGAAAAATATCACAACCCAGACCATAAACAGTATCGGTAGGATAAATAATTACCCCACCTGATAATAAGATATCACAAACTTTCCTGACTTGTCTTGGATCAGGATTCTCAGTATAAAGTTTAATATATCTCACAATTTGAAATAGATAATACGGCTCAAAATTTAAATTTGTTTACTATTAATAATGTTGAAATAAAAAAATCTCAATGTATCCAAATTTTTTTGGTTTGAGTCATAAAATAAGATATACAACTCAAATGAATAATTATTCTCTTATAATGCATTGTGCTCTAATAAACAGTTTGTCTGGATTTAATTACAACCGGGAATGATCAGAGATTTTTCCCAATTACCCATAATAAGCAATTTTATATGCAAGCAGGACTGTATGCTGACAGGTAGACCTGTCTGCCGTCAGGTTGGGAACCTCCATTTAGCTGATTATTATACCATTGTGTTTAGGTATGCTGAGCTCGATGCTCGGTTGCGAATGGAAATAAATGGAGTTTTCATATTTTAATAAGTGTTCTGTTTTTATACATATACCATAGTAGCAAATATAGGATTCCGAAGCCTCCAATAGTATTAATAAGTGCATAATAATTGCCGGAAAATTGTTTAGTGCCATACAAGACAAAGCCAGCAATAACATCAAACCTTATAACATGGGAAAGAACATAGGCTGTGATCGCGTTCATACCAATAACTTTAAGAGGAAATGCCCATTTAGTATAACCTCTAATATCAATTATCCAATAAAAAAAGGCCATTAAGTAATAACAAATTCCAGATAAAAACAGTACAAATGAAGGACTCCAGATTTTTTTAACAATAGGAAGCCAGATGCTCCAGATGAGTCCGAGCGCAATTCCTGCTGTTCCATATATGAGGAGGTATAAAGCTACTTTCTTTCGTTCCATTTTTGATTTAATAAGTTCGCCAGCAAAAAGTCCGGATAGGGTTGTAGCAGTGAATCCCAATCCACTTAAGAGCCATGTATACTGGAGTCCATCATCTAGTCTTCCCAGAACAAGACGGTCGAAGTATATGGCAAAATTTTTATCCGGTAAAAGAACACTCCGGCCATATCCGGGTACATTTGGAATAGTTAAAAGTAAAGCATAAATGATCAAACATACAGCAAAAAAGATGTACCTGTTATTCTTTGAAAGATGAAGATAAGCTATGCAAGAGAAAATATAACCCACTGCAATTGCCTGTAATGTGTTGCTGAAAATGTGGAATGTATTAATATTTAATTGCAGAAGATTACCCTGAACAATCCATCCTAGAAAAAACAAGATAAAAAATCGTTTGAAAAGATGTCTATAAATTTTTGCTTTACAAACACCAAAGGCGTAAATTTTACCCGGGAAAAAGGGAATGACCGAACCAACAAAAAAAATAAAAAT
>CAZKMG010000215.1:0-6654 GCA_964553465.1 uncultured Bacteroidaceae bacterium | reverse complement strand
CCAAGGGACCAGGTAGCTTTATATCCGGAATTTACTCAAAATACTGGGTGGTAAAAGATTATACACTAATAAATTAAATCGTATATTATGAATAAAAGATATATTCCACTACTCATTGCAATGCTTTTCCTGGGCTTATATACTGGAATTGCATTTGGACAGCAAAGACAAGAGGTAAAATCAGTAACCATTGAGTCGGTAGTCAAAGATGACAGCGGTACACCGATACCCAATGCCATTATTTCCGGAAAGGAAGGTGCCGTTGAAGTTATGTCAGATGCCAATGGCCAATTCTCGATTGAAGTACCGGAAAATACGGATCTGCTGATCGAAGCCAAAGGTTTTAATAGTATGGTTGTACCCTCCGCCCTGGCATCTCAAGGGGTCACCTTAATAAAAGCACCCTTTTTAATGGATGACGCAAGTATGGTTAATATTCCTTTTGCTAAAATCAAAAAAGGAGAGGTTGCTAACTCCATAAGTGTGCTAAATCCAAAAGAAATCGTTGAATATGATAATACACAATCTATTTACGATTTCCTACGTGGACGTGTTCCTGGAATGCTTGGAAATACTAACATCCGCGGAATTGGAAACGCAGTTTTTATTATTGATGGTGTTCCACGTGATCCAACTTATATTAATCTGGAAGAAGTGGAGCAGATAACTGTTTTGAAAGATGTTAATGCAGCTATGTTATATGGCTCTCAGGCAAGAAACGGTGTCATCATGATCACTACCAAACGTGGAGAAGCATTTAAACGTAGACTTAATTTTACTGTTGAACAAGGTATGTCGAAACCGATAGCTTTGCCAAAATATCTGAATTCGGCCGATTACATGACTTTGTATAATGAAGCCCTGGCTAATGATGGATTGGATCCGATCTATGCTGATACGACTATCGCCAAGTATAAAAGCGGTACTAATCCCTACCGGTATCCGGATATTGATTATTATTCAAGCGAATACCTGCGTAGTTCGTTACCAACCACCAAGATACTTACCGAGTTTTCCGGTGGAAATGCAATCACGCAATATTATACAAATGCCTCATGGATTCATTCCGGAAGCCTTTATGAAATCGGTGAAGGTAAAAAAGCCACAAATGACCGCTTCAATATTCGGGCAAATGTGAATCTTAAAATCAATGATTTTATGGATGGCTACATTGATGCAGTTGGTATTTTTACACAGGCAAAGGGCCCACTGGGAGACTTCTGGGGTACTGCAGCTACCGCTCATCCGAATGATTATTCAAACCTGCTTCCGATTGACCGTATAAAAGCCAATGCAACTTTTTCAGGTGGTGCTGATTTAGCTGTTGCTAAACTGGTTGATGGTAAATATATCCTGGGAGGTTCTAACCAATATCAGGATAATGTATATGGTAATATGCTTTTAGCAGGTTATGACCAGACTCTTGAACGTACTGCCACATTTAATAATGGAGTAAATGTTGACCTTAGGAATATTGTTGAAGGATTGAAATTTAGAACCTATCTGAGTTTCGATATTTACAATATCTACCATCAGCAGGTAATCAACACTTACGCTGTGTATGATCCGGTATGGCAGACAAATGTTGGTGGAGTAGATTCAATATCTCAGATAACACAAATTAATAAGGATGTAAAAACAGGTGTTCAACGACTTCCATTCGAGGATGCAAATGGAGTTCCACTTATGAGTTATCAGCGCCGTATTGGTGCATATGCAATGTTTGATTATGCCCGCACTTTCAGTGATGTGCATAATATCACCGGAACTCTTCTGGCATATTCCGATATCCTGCGTGTAAATGATATCCTCGAGGACGAAAAGCATGCTCATTTAGGCCTCCGCATTACATATGATTATCAAAAGAAATACTTCATTGATTTCAGCAGTGCATATGTAAATGGATTCAGATTGCAGAAAGGTAACAGAGGTGCATTTTCTCCATCCATTGGTCTCGGTTATGTGATTACTGAAGATTTGATGTCCGGAAGTTCGATCGTTAATTATCTTAAGCTTAAACTTTCGGCAGGTATTATGAATACAGAGTTTGGTGGTACAGATTATAAGCTGTACGAAAGAACATATGTATATGGTAGTAATTTTGGATGGGATGAAGGTTTACGTTCAAACCGTGCAGTATTTTCAATGCGTTCAGATAATCCTGACCTGACTTTTGAGAAGATGAAAAACATCAATGTTGGCTTTGAAGGATATTTCTTCAATAGCTCATTATATGCTGTAGCTAATTTCTTCTCTACAAAGAATACCGGCCAGCTTGTTCAGAGAACAACATATCCTGCTCTGTTATACCTCAATGTACCTTATGAGAACTACAATGAAACAAGTTATACCGGTGCTGAACTTGGACTTATTTTGTCAAAAACCATGGGTGATTTTTCTTTCGACCTTGGGACCAACTTCCTTTATGCAACTTCAAAAGCTAAAGTCAGAGATGAAATTTGGGACAATGATTACCAATATCGTCAAGGTCTTCCGAATGATGCTATGTTCGGCCTCGAAGCCATTGGATTTTTCAGGGATGCTAACGATATCACAAACAGCCCGCTGCAATTGTTTGGAACTGTAAAACCAGGTGATATTAAGTACCAGGATCAAAATGATGATGGTGTTATTGATCAGAATGATCAAATAGAAATTGGAAACTCTCAGGCCCGGTTCTCTTATGGCCTCTCCCTCAACCTTAAATACAAATATTTCACACTGTTTGCAATTGGTAATGGGCGAACAGGCTCTGATGCTTATTATAGTGGTGCTTATTTTAGGGTAACAGGTAACGATAAATATTCAGAAGAAGTTCTGGATCGTTGGACTCCTGCTACAGCTTCATCTGCTTCATACCCGAGATTATCATCAAGTAATAACACTAATAACACCCAAAATTCAACATTTTGGCTATACAGCAATAACTTTTTCACATTAGACCGTGTACAGCTGACTTTTGACCTCCCACGGAATATTGCCAATAAACTGGTTTCTAAAGAAGTCGCAGTTTATTTAAGAGGTGAAAACCTGGCCAGGTTCTCTGAGGATGCAGAAAAGCGTCAACTTGTCATCGGTGGTCCCCCTCTGTATAGAAATTATGCAATAGGTGTAAAATTTATGTTTTAACAATAAAAAAATATGAAAATGAACTATATAAAAATATTTTTATTGATGCTATTTCTTGGGATATCAATGGTTGGGTGCGATACTTTTCTTGAACCATCTCCTGATAACCAGAATCCATATTCCAGGATTTTAAAAGATGCTGCTTTCGCCGAAGGTCTTTTAACTAACGGCTATGTCAGGATCCCCACAGCATATTCTTTGAATGATGTGGCGACTGACGATGCTGTTTCAAATGATAACACGAATGGCTACCGGCGAATGGCCACAGGGGAATTATCTTCCCTTTACAACCCTTTAGACGTTTGGGCAAATGCATATGCTGCTATCTATAACCTTAATTATTTCTTAACAATTGTGGATAAGGTAGAATGGAGCTGGCAGGACCAAGTAAGGAATAATCATTTTAAAACAAAATTCAGAGGTGAGGCATTAGCTCTCAGAGGTTATTTTTATCAATTGTTGCTCTCCAATTATGGTGGTGTTGGCGCGGATGATAACCTTTTAGGGGTTCCCTTGGTAACTTCGCCTATTGGTGTGGATGATGATTGGAGAATACCACGTAGTACTGTCCAGGCAACTATAGATCAAATTAATGCCGATTACAATGCAGCCAAGGCTATTTTACCCTATACATGGGAAAATACAGCCGATCTCAATTATAGCAGGGTGTACGGAGCTCAGAACATGTTCAGGATTCAGGGCCAGATTATTACAGCCCTCCAGTCGAGGTTAGCATTATTGATTGCCAGTCCTGCATTTAACGATGGTAGTTATGATGCGACCAAAGCTGCTGCAGCTGCTACAATGGTTGCTCCCTTATTGGATTCAATAGGAGGAGTAGCCGGCTTGCCTCCGGATGGTGTACAGTTTTATAATACGGATGGGGATGCTACTGGTAATGCAGATATATTCTGGCGGAATAATTATTTCGTAAGTAACTCACTTGAGGTTAATAATTTCCCGCCATCATCCTTTGGAGATGGACGTGTCAACCCAACTCAGAACCTGGTTGATGCTTTCCCTGACATTGACGGATATCCTATCGCTTCATCTGCGTTGTATGACCCGGCTGATCCCTATACTAACAGGGACCCCAGATTGAAAACCTATATCCTTACTCATGGTACTACTTTTAAAGGCGTAGTCATGGATATGAGTCCCAATAGCAGCACTAATGATGGTCTCAATAAATTACCGCTTTATTCAACACGTACCGGTTATTACCTGTTAAAGCTTTTACGTTCTGATGCCAGCGCGAATCCAAACTCTCCCAGCACAAGGCGGCATTTTTATGCTCATATGCGCTATACGGAACTATTCCTTAACTATGCAGAAGCTGCTAATGAGGCATGGGGTCCAGATAATGATAACGGACTCGGAATGACCGCAAGGGATGTCATCGCAGCAATCAGGCAGCGTGCTGGTATCACTCAACCTGATGCTTACCTGGCAACGATCACAACCCAGGCTGATATGCGCGCTTTAATTCGTAACGAACGTAGATTGGAATTGTGTTTTGAAGGATTTCGTTTCTGGGATTTAAGGAGATGGCAGGCACCCCTTACTGAAGCAGCAAAAGGAGTTTCCATCTCTGGAACTACTTTCACTCCATTTACCGTGGAAACCAGGGGATACCCATCCAATGCTTATTCTATGCCTATTCCTAACCAGGAAATTATAAAAGCTGGCTTGGTTCAAAACAAAGGATGGTAGAGCATATTAATAATTTTTTATAAAAACATTAACAATATGAAACAAATACTAGCAATATCAGGAATACTTCTTTTAACTCTGGGAATACCTTCCTGCTATAACGATGACTGGAGTTTCCCCGATTTCGATTATACTACAACGTACTTTCCATACCAGTATCCTGTAAGGATCCTGGTACTCGGGGATTATAATTTTGACAATTCCAATGATAACGCGCTTAAGTTTCTGATTAGCGCTAATATGGGTGGAGTATATAAAAATAATGAGAATATATCGGTTCAAATTGCCGTTGATGAATCTCTTACTGATAGTTTATATGCTTCAGGAGTTAAGTTGGAACCTTTGCCAAATTCGCTCTATACCCTCAGCTCTTCAACGAACTTAACCATACCTAGTGGTAAATTTTATGGGAGCGTTGAAGTACAATTGGCCCAGGCATTCCTTGATGACCCTCTGGCAGCCAGCTTAAATTATGTTATTCCGTTGAAGATTATAAATTCAACTACTGACTCTGTCCTGTTGGGTCTACCCAATGTTGCAAATCCTGATCCGAGAGTTCCCGGCGATTGGATTACAAGACCACAGAATTTTACCCTCTTTGGGATTACATTCGTGAACGAATATCATGGAAGATACCTGATCAGGGGAACTGATATTGTCAAAGATGCAGGTGGGGCCACATTTGAGACCAATGTATACAGAAACAAATATGTCGAAAGATCTGAAGTCACACCTGTGAATTCTATCGGTAAAAATACAGTGTTTTTCACCAATCCAGTTCGTCTGAGTACCGGAAGCCCTGGTAAGTTCAGCATGGATATCACATTCGATGCTAGCGGGAATGGAACTATTTCTGATGCGCCATCTGCATTTCCAGTTACCGGTAGTGCGAAATTTGTAAAAGATGCTGATGAATGGGGAGGGGAGAAACGTAATACCATTTATCTTGACTATGTAGTCGATGATGGCACGTATATGCATAACGTAAAGGATACTCTAGTCTTTCGTGACAAAAATGTTTCTTTTACTGAATATAATCCTGAAATACATCAGGCACCTTAATTAATTTATTGAATACACTTTGAAAAGAAGGAGATAACTCAAAGAGCTTATCTCCTTCTTTTTTTTATTTTTTTGAATCAAACATTACTGTTCATGCGTCGTTAATTGAAATTTCCTGGGCGTAATGCCTTCAATTTCTTTGAACACCTTACTGAAATGATAGCGGTTATTAAATCCGCATAATTGATAGGTTTGCGATATACTGTTCTTCCGTAAGAGCTTTTTGGAATACTCAATTCTGGCATGATTGAGGTAACTGTGAAAAGTATTTCCATAAATCTCCTTAAACTTATGTGTTACATAGGAAGGACTACGGTTAACGAATAAGGCGGCAGATTTTACACTGATAGGTTTTGCAAGATTCTCCTCTATGTATTTCTTCAGGTAATGCTCAGGTTTTACCCTTTTTAGTTCAACGAGCGCATTTTTGAGAATTATTTCGGAGAATTTTAAAAAAAGTTTTGAGATCAGGATTAACTTCTCCTTTTCTATTACCTGCATGGAATTGTAACTTCTTTCGAGTTCAGCAAATCGCGAGTGCACATGCAAAGCACACTCTCTGGCAATCGATTTAAAATCACCTTCAGAGCGAACCTGTCCGAAATGCAAATATCCAACATGGGTATTTTCAATAAATAAAGGTAAAAACATTTCATATAAACCATTGTAGCAGCGATATAACAAAGGTTTCTTTTGTTCATTTGCTTCTTTGAACTTATCTCTGTCACAATCAATACATTTATATTTTAT
>CAZKMG010000214.1:0-6658 GCA_964553465.1 uncultured Bacteroidaceae bacterium | reverse complement strand
TTGAAAAAGTCTGTCTTTTATAACAACGTGATAATCTTTCCCATAAGCATATTTGGAGAGTACGGGTGCTTCCGGATCTTTTTGTGCATTGGCAGGATAATAATTAAGGATTACGGAGATAACTGATTTTGATCCTTCAACAAGATTGCGGGGGTCCCTCCTTTTATCAGTGTTTCTCTCCAGATAAGCCATGCTTGCATGTGATTTTGATTCTAGCCAATCCTGAAATATTTTAAAATCTTCCTCAAGTGGTTCTGACCTGGAGATGCCACAATCATCGAAACCTAATCGTAAGGCTTCATCTTTAATTTGTTTTGTGTATGTTGAAGAAGAGTGCAATTGTAATGAATAATCCTATAAATTATAACATTCCGAGTTCCAGCTTTGCTTCTTCGCTTAGATTCGCCATATCCCACGGGGGATCAAAGGTAAGATTAACCTTTGCCTCTTTCACACCTTGAATGTTGCCCACTTTTATCCTCACTTCTTCAAGAATAGAATCCGCAACCGGACAATTGGGAGCTGTAAGAGTCATTGTGATTACTACAGTTTTGTCATCACTAACATTGATCTCATAAATAAGTCCAAGATCATAAATGTTTACCGGTATTTCCGGGTCATATATTTCTTTAAGAACCTGAATTATTTCAGATTCAAGTTGCAGGTAATTATTTTCGTTTGACATAACTCAATCTCTCCTGTTAAAAAAACAAATAATTATGAATTATGTTTTGTATGATATGCAAGGGCATATAATTTCATTTGTTTTACCATAGATACCAGGCCGTTTGAACGTGTAGGAGAAAGATTCTCTTTCAGTCCTATTTTTTCAATAAAATACAGGTCAGCATTCATGATTTCCGATGCTTCCTGACCATTAAGTGCTCTGATAAGCAAAGCTACAATACCCTTCACAATGATGGCATCACTATCAGCTGTGTAGTTCATCTTCCCATCCATATAATCTGCTCGCAGCCATACTTTTGACTGGCAACCGTTAATGAGATATTCGTCAGTTTTATATACAGGATCAATGGGAGGCAGAGAGTTTCCCAGTTCAATGAGGTAATCATATCTATCTAACCAGTCTTCAAAAGCTGAAAATTCCTCGATAATATCATTTTGAATTTCTGATAGTGACATTTTTTCAAAATTAATTAAGTCACAAAGGTAAAATTTTTTTAATGAGCTGGGAAAAGGCTGATGATGGTATTCCTAAGAAGCTGTTATGAGTGAGATGTTGAGCTTTTTTGCACATTAAACATTTTCTTCACTTTTTTCAAACCTTCTACAAGACGGTCAATGTCTTCGGAAGTATTATAAAAAACCAGGGAGGCTCTGACTGTTCCTGAGATGTTGAAATGATCCATCACAGGTTGAGCGCAATGCGTGCCGGTCCTCACAGCAATACCCATTTTATCGAGAATGATCCCTGTATCATAAGGGTGGATGCCGTTAATCAGAAAAGACATTATACCGACTTTATGCTTTGCTGTTCCATAAAAGCGGAGACCTTCTATCATTTCCAGCTGTTCAGTAGCATAAACCAAAAGTTCATTTTCATGTTTTACGATTTGCTCAATTCCAATTGAATTCACATACTCCAAAGCAGATCCTAATCCTATGGCCCCAATATAATTAGTGGTACCAGCCTCGAATTTAAATGGAAGTACATTATATGTAGTTTTTTCAAATGTGACACGATCTACCATATCTCCACCGCCCTGGTATGGAGGTAGAGCATCCAGAAGAGATTCTTTCCCGAAAAGAATACCTATACCGGTGGGTCCAAAAATTTTATGACCGGAAAATACGTAAAAGTCACAGTCCAGATCCTGAATATCAACTTTACCATGTTGGACAGCCTGGGCTCCGTCAATCAACACTGGTATATCATATTTATGTGCGGTACGGATCATGTCCTTCACAGGATTAATTGTTCCAAGGGAGTTCGACACTTGAGTAAGTGCTACAAGTCGCGTTTTATCATTAAAGAGAAGATCATATTCATCCATGATAAGTTCACCGGTGTCATCGAAGGGTATGATCCTTAACTTTGCCTTTTTACGCTCACACAACATTTGCCAGGGTACAATATTGGAGTGGTGCTCCATTTCAGAAATAATTATTTCATCCCCTTCTTTTACAAATTTTTCGCCGAATGAAAAGGCTATTGCATTAATTGATCCAGTTGTACCACTGGTAAAGATAATCTCGTTTTTATTTCGTGCATTGATATAATGCTGCACAGTTTCTCTGGCCAGTTCATATTCATCGGTCATTTGATCACTCATATGGTGAATCCCACGATGAATACTACTGTTTTTCTTTTCATATAATTCGAATTCTTTTAAGATCACTTTCAAAGGTTTCTGAGTCGTTGCACCGTTATCAAGGTAAACCAGAGGTTTACCGTGAACGAGGTTATGTAAAATAGGAAAATCTTCCCTGATGTTTTTTATATCAAGTTTCATATTTCAGTGATCAATAAATTAGCGGCATTTCATTTTGCAGTTGTTGCACCGGGACAATTCCCCTCTCAGACGTTTATCTACCAGTTCAGTTATCCTCTCCCTCAGGGCAGGGAGTTGAATTTCTTTCAATACTTCATCAGCAAAAGCATACATAAGGAGATGACGGCTTTCCTTTAGAGGAATCCCTCTTGAACGAAGGTAAAACATTGAATCCTGATCTAATTGTCCTACAGTTGCTCCATGACTACATTTCACATCATCTGCATAGATTTCCAGTTGAGGTTTCGTATGCATCTTTGCAGTATCAGTGAGGAGCATGTTATTATTCTTCTGGTAGGCTACCGTATGCTGAGCATCCTCTGAAACATAGATCTTTCCGGAAAAGGCTCCTGTGGATTCATCATCGAGAATGCCTTTATACAGCTGGGCACTGGTACAATCAGGTTTCATGTGATTAATATAAACAAAATTATCCACGTGCTGCTTCTGATCTACTAAAAATAGTCCTGTTGCATGATTGGAAGCACCTTCATCAGCCAGATCAACGTAAACATTATTACGAACAACTCCACCATGAAGGGTAATATAATTAGTCGACACCTTACTATCGCGTTTTTGGTGAATAAATGTGTTTGTGACCTGATTGGATTTATTGTGTTCGTTTTGAACACGGATAAAATCCATACTGGATCCGGGTCCAGCGAAAATTTCTGTTACAGAATTGGTAAGAAACTCTTCTGTAGATAGGGTGTGATCGCAAATTAGTACTTTAGTATTTGCATTTTCTTCGATGATAAAGAGATTACGGTGTTGCACCATTTGAGGGTTTTGAGAAAGCAGAAGATGAATGATCTGAAAAGGTTTATCTGAAGTCGTATTCTTTGGAATATATAAAAATACCCCATCCTGGGCAAAAGCAGTGTTCAAGGCTGTTATTCCATCTTGTGTGTAATTGGAATACTTGCTAAAATGTTTCATGACTAATTCAGGATACCTGGAAGCCGCAGCTTTAAGACTCCCATATATAATCCCATTATCGAGCAGGGTAAGAGAATTTTCCGGCCAGGCGTAAAATCCGTTCAAAACGAGAATCATTCTTGTATCCAGCTCCGGAATATCACATTGAAAAATATCCTGTATATCGAACTCTATTTTTGTTTGGTGGAGCGTATGCTGCAATTCTCTGTTAAACAGGTTGTCTATATTCGTATATTTATATTTTTCAGTTTTTTTAATTGGAAGGCCCACCTTTTCGAATACCTTTATGGCACTGGCACGTATTTCATTGATATATCCGGGAGATTCAGAAAACAGAGTTTCCTTATTCTTTCTGAAAAGGTTAAGAAACGTATCTTTCGTTGTAACAAGTTTTAGGTCAATGTTCATGATTCCTTTCAATCCTTGGTTCAGACATTTACATCCTCTTTAATCCAGTCGTATCCTTTTTCTTCCAGTTCAGCTGCAAGTAACTTATCTCCTGACCTGACTATCTTCCCTTTGTAAAGAACGTGCACATAGTCAGGAATAATATAGTCTAGCAGTCTTTGGTAATGAGTGATAATGATTGTAGCATTTTCAGGGCCGTGTAATATATTAACACCATTAGCAACGACTTTCAGGGCATCAATATCCAGTCCTGAGTCTGTTTCATCCAGAATAGCAAGTTTTGGTTCAAGCAGTGCCATTTGGAAAATCTCGTTTTTCTTTTTTTCACCTCCTGAAAAGCCCTCATTTACTGAGCGGTTTGTCAGGGCTGAATCGATGCCGACAATTTCTTTTTTCAATCTCATAAGTTTGAGAAATTGACTGGCAGTAAGTGGATCTTCCCCCTTATATTTTCTATTTTCATTGATGGCGGTTCGCATGAAATTTACCATGCTGACACCTGGAATTTCAACCGGGTATTGAAAACCCAGGAAAAGACCCTCATGAGCCCTTTCTTCTGCATCCATCTCAAGGAGATTTTTACCGTTAAAATATACTTTTCCGGAAGTGACTTTCACAAAATCCCGGCCCGACAAGGCAGCAGCAAGTGTACTTTTACCTGAACCGTTCGGACCCATAATAGCATGGATTTCTCCTGTCTTCACTTCGAGGTCTATTCCCTGCAGTATTTCTTTACCTTCAATAGCGACTCTTAGATTCTTAATTGATAACATTATTTGTCTTATAAAATAACTTCATTATTGTAAAAATTTTCCCTTCACATATCATGGCTCACTTTTCCCTGTTACCCAACGCTCCCTTCAAGTGTAATTGCGAGAAGTTTTTGGGCTTCAACAGCAAATTCCATCGGAAGTTTATTCAAAACCTCTTTAGCATACCCATTTACGATAAGACTGATGGCTGTTTCAGTGTCAATTCCTCGCTGATTACAGTAGAATATTTGGTCCTCACCAATTTTTGATGTGGTGGCTTCATGCTCAACAATAGCTGATTTATTGTCTACCTCAATATATGGCCAGGTATGAGCTCCGCATCTATTGCCCAGGAGAAGGGAATCACATTGAGAGAAATTTCTTGCATTTTCGGCACTTTTTAAAACTTTCACCAACCCACGGTATGAATTATTACTCCTTCCAGCGCTGATTCCTTTCGAAATGATGGTGCTCCTAGTATCTTTTCCTATATGGATCATTTTCGTTCCTGTATCCGCCTGCTGAAAATTATTCGTCACGGCAACCGAATAAAATTCACCGACTGAATGATTTCCCCTGAGAATACAACTCGGATACTTCCAGGTAATAGCTGATCCCGTTTCAACCTGAGTCCAGGCGATTTTAGAATAATCCCCCTTACACATGCCTCTTTTTGTAACAAAATTATAAATGCCACCTTTACCCTCCTTATTTCCTGGATACCAGTTTTGAACAGTTGAGTATTTAACCTCAGCATGGTCATGGGCAATTATTTCGACAATGGCAGCATGCAGTTGATTTTCATCTCGTTGAGGTGCGGTACACCCTTCCAGGTAGCTGACGTAGCTATTTTCTTCCGCAATAATAAGTGTCCTTTCAAATTGACCAGTATTGGCGGCGTTAATACGAAAATAAGTTGATAATTCCATTGGACATCTCACGTCTTTAGGTATATAGCAGAAAGAGCCATCGCTGAAAACTGCAGAGTTGAGTGAAGCGAAATAATTGTCGGTATAAGGAACAACCGATCCGACATATTTTTTTACAAGATCAGGATGGTTTTTTACAGCTTCACTGAAGGAACAGAAAATTATACCCAGATCAGCCAGTGTTTCACGAAATGTTGTTTTTACTGAAACACTATCCATTACAGCATCAACTGCAACTCCGGCAAGAGCTTTTCTCTCCTCTAATGGGATACCCAGTCTTTCAAAAGTGTTAAGCAATTCAGGATCAACCTCATCGAGGCTGGCGTATTTAGCATTTTGTTTTGGAGCGGAATAATAGATAATATCCTGATAATCAATTTCAGGAAGCTTAAGATGTGCCCATCCGGGCATTTTCATGGTTTCCCAGTGACGGAAAGCCTTAAGGCGAAAATCGAGCAACCATTCAGGCTCCTCCTTTTTAGCCGATATCAGACAAATTACCTTCTCATTTAAACCTTTAGGAATAGAGTCTGACTGTATATCGGTATAAAATCCATATTTATATTCACCCTGAGTAACCTGATCGATAATATTTTTATGGGTATTCATTGCTTTAAACTCCTCAGTTAATCTTTCCCACCTTTTATTACTTAGATTTAATCTTAGAGGATGACAAAGATACAAAAATTAACAGTTTTTGAATCTGATTCAAGAATATGTTTCTTTAATATAAACAACACATCTGTGATAGAAAAGTTCTTATCTTAATTAGGATTTACAAAATTCGGATTAAAAAATACGAAATGAAAAAGCCAATATTATCAAGTGTACATGGGAGAGATTCATGTACAAAATAGTCTGGTACCCTTATTATTTTATTAAGGGTACCAGATTATTGAAAGCTAAAAGAGTGAGAAGATTTAGAGAAGAAAATCAATTACGATCAGCAGCGGGAATTATTTGGTATTTTTAAGGCGATTTTCGATCCAAAAGGTACACACGGATTTTGGCAGGGATTTATTAAGTTATCGTATTTGGACACCCTGGCCAATACGGAAGTAGCAATAACACAACTTGAAGAGGCTTTCTCAGCCAGCCCGCTGGTATCCGATTACTC
>CAZKMG010000213.1:1187-6677 GCA_964553465.1 uncultured Bacteroidaceae bacterium | reverse complement strand
GAATGCGAGGGCAATTTATTTTTATGATAAGAAAAAAAAAATTCTTGAATTTATTGGCTCAAAAGTTGAATTATAAACCCTTCTGATTCTTTGTCAGGATTTGTTCATATTCATTTATTATATTTACAGTATTATTAACGCATTGTGCGATTAAAACATATTTAATTTATTTAAAAATTTAATACATTGATTTATAAGTATATATGAACGTATTTCTGAACTCTGTGAAACCCTTCGAGGCCTTTGTGGTTAAATATTTTTACCATAATGTTCACCAAGAAAAGACACAAAGCACACAAAGCCTGTTAATTACATTTTTTAAATCGCACAACGCGTTATTATTAAATACCAGTCCGTGACCAATCAAAAAAAAATACTGAGTGAACAAGAAATAAAACAACTTTCTGAGACAGCCTCCTTACTTAATCAAGAAAAATATAAAGCATTATTCGGAGATATTAGCGGAATTATCCGGAAAATTATCGATGCAATGCGGATAAATATAATTCTGAATGAAAAAAAAGATTACGACTTTATTGATTTTGAAAAGATACCAACATCCTGGGGGAATGATTTCCTGGCTCCCTTAATAGAATATATCCGGACAAAGCTGGTAATTGAATTATATTATCATCCTTTCTATGAAGATAAACCTTACTTTATTCATGTTCATCCCTACTTACTTAAGGAATATCGCTATCGATGGTACCTGATTGGATTAAATGACCAGAAAAAAGAACTTCGAACATATGGCCTTGATCGGATTTGGGAAATCAAAGAGATTGATAAACCCTATATTCCAATGAATTTTAATCCAAAAGAGTATTTTAAAAATACTATTGGTGTAATTTCTCCAATTGGACCTCCTCCGAATATAAAAATTGAAGTAAAAAAACCACAGGCGCAGTATCTGATTACACAGCCCTTACATTCAAGCCAAAGTATCGATTCAGAAGATGAAGAAAAAGTAATATTTTCATATTATTTGCATCCAACTTATGAATTTAAAAACATCTTAATGGGACTTGGAAGCGATGTTAGGGTCATTGAGCCGGAAAAACTGAGAGATGAGATAATCAAGGAATTAAAAAATACCATGGATGGTTATATGGAAAAATGAGCTTTTTCTCACTCTCTCAATGAAGACAACTCACTTTGACTTTCAATCCTTTCCATTCCATTTTATCAGGAACTATTGCAAAAAAGTAAAATTCTGTAATACTTTTCAGTGTTTCAATTATCGTTAAACTTATCATCCAGACTATGATTTTGTCTATTATGTCTTTGTTTAAAATGAATAGATATAAGATTCAGGAGAAAATGATTGCGGTTAAATTCTATTTTAACTTATGGTCACCTCAAATTTTATTGATCAAATGTGAAAATTCCCTTATCAATTGACAAATAATTGATTTCTCCATATTACAGCTGGCATTCTCTTGTCACCATAATGTTTAAATAGAATCATGTGTTGAATTTTTCCATCCACCTTGTTAAATGCAAATACAAGGAATAAGTCAAGTTTACGTTCAATTGAAAATGGAGTATCAGGTAATATATTTTTAAACAAATCTTCATCGTTAGAATCAGAATCTACAATGGAAAAATAAATATTAATCCATTCCTGTTTTATCCCTGGATTATAAGGTGTAAATCTTTTTAATTTTCTTATCCCAAATTCCCATATAGGATTATATGTCAACAAAAACCTTGAATAATACATGCGTAGTAGCATAATTTTTTCAAGATATCCATTATAATATAAAGATTTTAAACCTGTATAAATAAAAGAAGAATTATAGTTATAAATTCGTCTATCCAGTGGATTTGTAAATACAATCCGGTTCTTGTCTTCCTCTTCAATAAGCTGAAATTCCCGAATAAGTTCGCTTAAAGGAAAAAGTTTCTTTTGTATACCTTCATTTTTAAAGCCTTTATGTTTCCAGAATCGAAGTATCCTGGCAAATTCAGCACTTTTCTTCATATCGCCTTTCCAAAGAAAATAATTCATACAGATATCAAGAATATTATCAGGAAGATAGTTTTGTATTACACATAATTCCAGAATAGGGAGCCAGCTTAAACTTCCAAATTGCAGCACTTCCAAATGCACATGCGTCATGGCATCTTCCAATGTTTCTGTGCCATAATACTTATGTACTTTTTCAATGCATTCCCCTAAAGAGGTAGTAATTTTCATGTAATAAAAAATTTGCTCGTTAAAGATAATAATTATAGACAAAAACAAGGATTATATTGGATGAAATAACTAATGAAAAAAAAATAATTAAAAATTTTAGAATCCTTTTACCATAAAATGTTTTTTCAACTCTCCTAATAATATTCAAAACTTTTAACATTTGTTCCGTTTTACATTCAAAATCAATTATTTTGATTTCTATTTATTCAAAAACTTCTCAGGACTTTTAACATCTTTTTCCGGGATTCATAGTAATATTTATATGATCAATTCAACCTTATACCCTCCATATTTACGAATATTCAGAACCTCTCCGGATTGGAAAATCAGATATTGCCCCTTTATGCCTGAAATAATATCCTGAAGTTCTTCAATTTTATCAAGATTAATACTTTTGACTTTTAAGGGATATTGTAAAACCGGATATGAAATTTCAGTAATTTTATTATCCTGAAATGCATATTTAATAAAATCCGGATGTAGTGCCGTAAGAGCTTTTTTCTTTTCTTCCACCAGGTTCTCATTTCCAGAACTTTCTTGCGTAAGCATTACTCTCCAATTAGTTTTATCCTTTAAATGTTGTTTAAGAGCAACTTCAATTGTACCAGCTAAATAACGATTTGGAGTGCATGCAACGATGATCGCCTTTCCAGCACCCTGATCAATCCAACGCGTTGGCACCTGTGAATACCTTGTAACTCCAACTTTTAATCCTCCGGATAAAGCAAGATAGACATAATGGTCGATTAAACAATGTTCAGCAGCAAAACTCAAATCCCTTGCAACACCTTCATGAGCCCTGCATAGTTCTGGACGTAATACACAATCTTCAGCTTCCGGTACACTTATAAAACAAGGGTAACAGAAACCCTGGGCAAATGAAGTCCTGGTTGCTTTTCCACATTTTATGCAATTGATCTTATGAAGATTTATTAATTTAATTTTTTTCCCAATTAGATCATTCATATATATAGAATCATTTCCTAGAAGTAAATTATATTGTACTACTCCCCCGGATTCAGTTGTCATCTTTCTCAGGTTACCTGTAAATTTCATGTCAAACATTTTAATACAATTGAATAAATATGAATTAAATTTTCAAATTATCGATCAGACATAGGATTCATCTGGCATTTTTTCATGGTTGCAGGCAAGTAACAAGAAAAAATATTTGTTTCACACCCAGATTTAAAACTTAATATTAATGAAAAATAACTAGATAATTCATCATAATTCATTATAGAAATGATCCTAAATAATCATTTTTATAATAATTCTTACTAAAATACCGACTTTTTTTAAATTATATAATATTGTATTACAATTACTTAGAAAATATTTTAAAAATATTTACTACTATGTATTGCATAGTATTGTTTTTTATATATATCTTTGTATAGTCAATATGTATAATTTCTAAAGTACTGAAAAATGAAAACAACCATCGTAATATTCTTTTCTGCCTTCCTTCTTCTTTCAGGAAGAAATAACGATCAAAGATCTGGCGGCAATTCAGGAAAGGTAATTAGCATTAATAAATTATCAATGTACAAACCAGATTCCTCATTTAATCCTATGTTGGAATTTAACATTCCTGTAACCGGAAATACATTAAATAATAAAGATTACTCTATGAGTAAGGGGATCATCCCTGACTATTTAAAAAATGAATCTGAAAATGAGACAGATTTTGATATCTCTATTGAGAAATGGATGACGAATCCTGATTACTGGAAGGATAGTTCCACTCATAAATCTTCTGAAGCTTCAAAAGGTTTTAAGCTGTCATTTTTCGAAGAAAAATTTATTGAAGCTGATCAGAGTATAGAAAAATGGATGACTGAGCCTGAAAATTGGTCGGAAAAAATCATTAATTAAAATATACAAGGATATGAATGTTGAAAATGCAAAAGCACAATTGAGGAAAGGTATCCTTGAATACTGTATCCTATTGTTGCTTGATAAGAAAGATGCCTATGCATCTGATATTATTACACAATTGAAAGAAAATCAATTGATTGTGGTAGAAGGCACACTCTATCCACTTCTTACAAGGCAAAAAAATGCAGGTCTTCTTAGTTACCGTTGGGAAGAATCGACCCAGGGTCCACCCCGGAAATATTACACAATTACCGAAATCGGAAGGGCTTTCCTTAAAGAAATGGATAAATCATGGATAGAATTGATAGATACCATTAATGCGTTAAAGAATTATAAATAATAATATAAAAACAATGAAAAAGGCACTTAAAATAAATCTTAGCGGTCAAATCTTTCATATTGATGAGGATGCTTATGAAAAACTTAAATTGTACCTGGACACTATCAGTCATCATTTTTCAAATGCCAATGAAAGCAAGGAAATTATTTCAGATATTGAATCAAGAATAGCTGAATTATTCAGAGAAAAAATGGGTGATGAAAATCAGGTAATTACCCTGAAAGAAGTTGATAAAATAATTGAGATCATGGGCCGTCCAGAAGAAATTGCGGCAGATGACACCACTGATCAGCAGGAATCGGGTAAATATTACCGTTCAAACCGCCGATTATACCGTGATCCTGAGAATGCTGTTTTTGGCGGTGTAAGCTCCGGACTTGCAGCATATTTTAATCTTGACATTTTATTAGTGAGAATACTTTTTGTAGTACTTACTTTCCTTGGGGGAGGACTCCCGGTTTTAATTTACCTGGTCCTATGGATTGCAGTTCCCAAAGCTGTAAGCGCTACACAAAAACTGGAAATGCGGGGAGAAAAAGTTACGGTTTCAAATATTGAGAAAACAGTCAGAGAGGAATATGAGAATGTTAAAGAAAATCTTAAAAGGGCGAAGGATTCCGATTCCTACAGAAGAACAGAAGATTTTTTCACCCGTTTATTTCATGTAATCGGTATTTTGATAAAAGCATTTGTGAAACTGGTGATAGTCTTTATAGCCATCATATTTGTAATTGTCGGTATTGCTATACTTTTCAGCGCTCTCAGTATAGCTTTTTTCGGTGTACACATCCCTTTTGACTCCGGTCATATTATAGATCTGGGCTTCCCGGATTTGATACAACCTTTTTTCAATCCCACTAATGTTTCCTTATTCATTTTTGCTGTTTCCATGCTTGTTTTGATACCCGTAATTGCTATTATCTATTCATTATTTAAAGCGCTCTTCCGCTTTAAGGGCAGGGATAAAGCATTAGGTTTGGCTGCATTCTCCTTATGGGTACTGGCTCTCATGTTAACCATCGGGTTGATTTATAATGAAGGCAGGAATTTCAGGGTGAGAGAATCGGTG
>CAZKMG010000213.1:0-1177 GCA_964553465.1 uncultured Bacteroidaceae bacterium | reverse complement strand
AGGCAGTTGTCGTCGCATACTATTATAATACTTATTATATATTTCAATGAATGAGACACTGGGTGAAGGCTGGGAAGATAACAAATCTTTCGAAATGGATAATAAATGGATCTTCAGTCAAAATATGAAAAAGATAGCCGGAACAGTTGAAATAAATATTAAAAAATCCTACGATAAAAATTACAAATTACAGATTAAAAAAGATTCAAGAGGAGTAACTGAAGAATATGCCACTGAACTGGCAAACAAGATTATATATGGTTTCACAGTTCAGAATGACACGTTAAAACTTGATTCTTATTATAAACTTGAGGAGAATAGCCCATGGAGAATGCAAAAAGTTCATGTCACATTATTTGTTCCGGAGAATAAAGCGGTTTACCTCGGGGATAGTACTTCAGAATATCTCTATGATGTTGATAATATTGAAAATATTTATGATAGAGATATGTCGGGTCATACCTGGCTTATGAAGAAGGAAGGGCTAAGCTGGTCGATCGAAAAGTGAGCAGGCAATGACATGAAATAGTCATTAAGTCGGGATTTTTCGGGCTTTTCCCTTTTTACTTATCTCTATCTTTCATCTCATGTTTTTTTTATACATTTGCATTCTTAAAAAACAAAGGATAGCATTGTCCCGTGGTGTAACTGGCAACACGTCTGATTTTGGTTCAGAAGAGTTCAGGTTCGAGCCCTGACGGGACAACAGATATTATGCATAAACGCTTTTAACAACAGGTGTTTCAGGCGTTTTTGCTTTTTCATACTGTAACATTACTGAAACAATTTGATGAAATATTTATTGTTTATCAAATATTGAAAAGGAAAAGTATACAAATTCTTGATTTCTTCATCCTCCATTGAATTATAATATTCAGAGAAGGAATATCCATCCATAAAATAATGCTTTCAAATTTTCAGTTCCCAAAATCCCAGGTTCAATATTTGGGAATTTGGGATTGCATTTTCAGGATAGTTCATTAGATGATTGAGTTCTGTCCTTCAGCTGTAATAATGACGTGATCCAATAATGATACACCTATCAGTTCAAGGACGTTTATATTTAACGAATACCTATGAATTGGTTAATCTATAAGCTTCGTTTATAAAAAGATTAGAATAAATTTTCATGTTTTTTGTGGTCAGCCAACTTTTTCAAAATGTTCTTTTACAAAAG
>CAZKMG010000212.1:0-6705 GCA_964553465.1 uncultured Bacteroidaceae bacterium | reverse complement strand
TTCGGAACATGCGTTTTGATTGAAGAGTGATTCTTTTGAAAGCTCTCCCCTGATCTCCTGGAAAAAGAAGCCATTAAGATTGTTCTTTTTAACGTAGTCTAAAGTTAGGGAAAAATCATATGCTTGTTTATTATGATAAACGCCAACAAAATTTATACTCCCTGTATCTATGTCAATTAATTTATTATCTGAAAGAAATTTTATCAATTCAATGTTACCAATCGTAGGGTTGGTTAAGATAATATAATTTTTGTCTTTGTTGAAGTCCCCTCTGAAGAAATCCTGGGAAAACGAGGTAATGATATAACTTAGGAGGAGAAGAGAAAGAATGAATTTTTTCATTGCTAAAAAATAATTTTCACAAATATAGCTTATATGGAATATGAAACGAGCATGAATTTAACATGTTTAAATTCATCGCGAGTTCCATGTGGCAATAAAAATTAAAAATTTAAACACATGAAAATTATTAAGGGGTGGTATTATTAATAAATTGAGATAGAATGTGGGTTAAAAAGACAGGGATCTAAAAGAATAATCACTATTCATTCTTTGTTTATCTTTTCTTCATCCCTAAGAAAACCTGTTTTGGGATTTTCATGATTGAAAATGACCAGTAGCTCAAAAACCTTTGGAACCTGGCTGGAAAGTCGGGTAAGAATATCTTTCTGAACAGAGCTACGACTTATGGGGATACATTTGACATATTCCTGTATATCACCTATTTTGCGTCCGTATTTATATTCATATGTAAAAGAGCCATCCCCTCTTAGTTTTACTTTATTGTTTAAAACATTGGGTACAGTGATAAAAAACTCACTTTTATCCACTTTAGTTTTTGATTGCAAATCTCTCTCTGTAAGAAACTGATAAAGTTGTATTGCAATCTTATCTCCCGGATTAATAATCAAAATATTTTCAGCCATCAGAGGTCTGTAAATATAAACGCCTCCTTCCTTATAATCTCTTAATCTGTAAAGCGTTTCCCTGAATGTTTTTTCGAAGTATGGATAATGAGTACAGGCTAATACGACTGATCTCAAGGGTTGAGCTCCATCAGTGTTTTTGATTTTTTCCATGAGGGAGACCAGATGAAAGGAAATATAGTTCTCAACTGAATTTATTTGCAGGTTATGAGGATGTTCTTTTTCTCCTTCAAACAGCATGGCTCCAGAATCCATATTGAAGTTATAACGATTCCACAATGAAAGATCAATTTTCATTTCACCATTTTCTTTTTCAGAAGGTCCTTTGTATTGTTCCCTCGGTTCGGATGCATTTTTATCAATAAAATCAATATTCTCATCAATAGCCTCAGCAATCCCGATCCCTGCCTGTTGAAATACCTGAATGTTTGCATATTGGTCAAGTTCATTGCACATGGTTTTCAATGTTTTCGGATAAGCTCCCGATTTTACTGTTCCGTCTGTTGCCAATATGGCGACGCTTCCCTTTTCATCTGGTGAAAAGTTTTCCAGTGCGCCCTGTGCACCTGCATCAATGACTCCAATTATCCCAATATTCAGGTTTGCTCTTTTTAGGAAATCCCTGATTGTATCTAAACCATATGCAGTGGCTGTATTACACGCAATCACAATTACCTTTACCGGACTTTTATCTTCTTTGTATTCTGGTGATTGTGCTGTCTGGTAATACTTATTGCCCAGCAGAAACTGCACATCCTTTAGCACATGCTCAACTAGAAGTCCTGTGTTTTTTTCCATGGAGTAACTGCCATAAGGCATATTTGCCAGATCTGCAAGAAAAATAAATGATTCATGGGTAAAAAATTCATGTATATTAACTATTCCTGTATCTTTCGCAGCGAGATAATTTGAACCTTTAAATTCCAGGATATCATTTAAAACAGCCAATCCACCTGTCCCCGAATCAAATATTCCTATTGGAAGAGAGCTTCTGTCAGCTGGGTATTCATTAACATCTATATAATAAAAACTCTGTTTATCATTAAGAATAACATCACTGATATTTTTTGCCCTGCTACAAGAAATAAATAAAATAAGGGGGATTGAAAGAATATATATATATATCCTCCTTAGTAAAGGAATTGAAATTGAAGAGATAATTTCTATGATTAGATTTTTCATAATTATTCTAATAATCCTTTGGCAGCATAATTTATTCCTGGTGAAATTAAAGACTTATCCCAATAAACCCAAAAGATATTATAAAAATAAGATAAGAGTAATCAAACTGTCAGCATTCCCAAAATTGAAAAAATGATTTAGCGATAATAAATTTTTTTATTTACGAGGATGTTTTGTCGGTATTTCATAATTAATTTAATAAATTGAGATTGAAATTGAATAGTTTCTAATATCACAGATGTTTAAAAAATCTTTAATTAAGCAGGGATATATCCCTGCCACACTATATTTTCTTATTTTTGCTGACAAAATGTGAATTTTTAAGTATAAATAGGATAATTTTTTTGTATTAAGCATTGATTGAGGAATTAAATTTTTGTAATAAACAGGTAAAACCATTCATTATTATTTATTATATGAAAAGAGGAGGGATTATTGGTGGAGTTGGGCCAAGTGCAACTGTTGATCTGTACAGGTCAATAATAAAAAACACGCCAGCCAGGAAAGATCAGAATCATATCAGGATAATCATTGATAATCATCCTCAAATCCCTGACAGAACGGAGGCCTTACTATATGGTGGAGAATCTCCGGATAAGCACCTGATTGAATCAATTCGCATTCTGCAAAATGCCGAAGTTGATTTTATGGTTTGTCCATGTAATACTGCCCATGTTTTTTTACGACAATTAAAAAAACATATGAATTTTTTGTTTATTGATATGATTGAAGTAACAATCCAGTATCTCAAAGAGAATCATATTAAAAAGGCTGGACTTCTTTCTACTTCAGGAACTGCAAAAGCCGGAATTTACCAGGACACTGCAAAGGAACATGGCATTGAGATATTCATTCCTTCGGAAGAAGAGATGATAAATGAAATGGAGGCAATTTCCGGCAAAGAGGGTATTAAGGCAAGCGTAAAATTTGAAAAAAGTGAAAAGAATAAGGCTATATTCTTAAAGATTATTGAAGGTTTTAAAAAACAAAATGCCCAGTCGGTCATAATGGGATGTACTGAAATTCCGCTTTGCCTTGATAATCAATACACAATACTTCCCCTAATTAATCCGACAGATTTATTAGCAAAAGCATTTGTAAAATATGCATTAAGTTAATTTCAGTAATCTCGCAATAATCTATTTGGAATTCTTTTCAATTAACCATTATTCTAAATTATTTTTAATTATTAACTCAGTGTCCAATATCCAAAAACAGACAAAATCAGAAGAACTTGCCAATGCAATTTCTCATCTTGCAGCAGCAGGTCTTGCTCTGGCTGGTCTTGTGTTAATGATTATATTTTCCATCTTAAAAGGCAATACCTGGCATATAATTACTACTTCCGTGTTTGGTGCCACCATGTTTATTTTATACTTATCTTCTGGATTGGCTCATGCGATCAAAACAGGTAGGGCAAAAGAACTCTTCTTCACACTAGACAGAATAGCAATATTTCTTTTAATTGCCGGGACTTACACGCCCATAACGCTTGTTATATTGCGTGGAACTTTTGGCTGGATATTATTTGGAATAGAATGGGCTATGGCTGCGTCTGGAATTATTCTGACTTTTTCCAGGTATGCGAAATCAAAATCCAGAGTAAATTATCTTTTCTTACTTCTTTATTTAGTGATGGGATGGTTGCTGATCATTGCTATTATGCCAATTATCAAATCAATATCATTTGTGGGATTATTATGGATACTTGGGGGAGGGATATGCTACTCGGTAGGAATTTATTTTTATTCGAAAGCGAATTTCTTATATCATCATTTAGTATGGCATCTTTTCGTGATTGCAGGAAGTTTTTCACATTTCATTGCTATCTTCTATTTTGTTATACCATCAAGGTAAATTATGAAAAGAATCTGCTCCTTTATGGTTGAACTATCCAGAAATCGGACGGTGTAAGTTTACATTCATCGATCATAACTAAAACGTACTCCAGAAATCCAAGATTTGCATCTACATTATTCGTACCCATCGTAAATTTTACTCCGGCAGCCTTGGCTTTTTTAATAAAGTTAGCAGAAGGGATCCTATAGCGTGAATTAATCTCAATAGCAATATTATTTTTAACCGCAGCATCAATAACTTTATTCATTCTTTCATTGGTCCAAAGTTGATCATATTCACTATTGATGGTATCTGGGAGAAAAGTAGGATTTACGTAAATATCAATCGGTTCATTTTCCATAATATCAGTGATTCGGTTCACAAGCATGTCCATGAAAGCTTGTTTATTGTCAACCCAAACTTCGTCTTTCATCCATAATCTCATCCTTCTGCCAGAATTATCAGTAAAAGTCATAGCATCTGTAAATACATAATCAAATTTTTGAACAGAATCCTTTGAAAAAAGATTGATCCATTCCCTCCCTTCAGCCTGAAGCCCTTTATAAATAGGATATGGACTGAGTGAGTAGTAATAATCCATAAGGCTTGAGTCATTTGTTATAGGGAAGCCAATTCCGCAATTCGCTGCCACTCCGTATCGTATCCCTGTTTCTTTAGAATGTTCAAGTAGGTCATTCATTGTCAATCCTCCCTTCAGATGAGCATGCAGATCTATCATTGGGAATCCCAGTTTTTTAAGGGAATCTATACTCTGAATAAGACCAATCGTATCAGCTGGTAAAGCCTGTATTGCATTTTCTTTATGATTACCCCGATTGGAACATGAATAAAGGAATATCAGGATTGGGAGGAAGAATTTAATGAGAAAAGTAATTCTATACAACTGTATCTTCATAATTAAAGGCTTATTAAATATCAATTAGAATTCTATAAAGGTAAATACATGTCAGCTATGAACAATCATGTTTAAATCTTTGCAATGTATACTTTTTATGCGATATCAGATTGAATATTACCTATTATTTACCTTACCTGGAATGTAACTATATTTCCAGATCCGGTTATTTTGTTTCCTTTGGGCCAGGGTCTATGGTCCAGCGTCAAGTCTCTATTCCTGTATTTTCTTTTTTTTCAGCTCGAGAATCTCTGCATCCTTTTTCTGAATGGTTTTTTTCAGTTCAGTAACGTTATCCTCAAGGATGCTTTTCTCTTTCTTTAGATTAGCGATTTCATTTTCAAGTGCGTGGATCTTTTTTAAATAGATTGGTTTATAATAGAAATATGAGGTCAGATATCCGATGAGTGCAGCTACCACAAGGAAAATAAGGATTTCAATAGCAGCTGCAGTTTTTGTCTGGGCTAATAAAATGAGTAATTTTTCCATAAAATTTTATTTTATTATTATTTCCGATCTTCTGTTTTTCGCTTTACCTTCAACCGTTTTGTTGTCAGCTACAGGTTCTTCCTCTCCTTTTGAGGCTGTGACAATTTTATCAGCGGCAATACCTTTACTTTGAAAATAAATCTTTACGCTTTGAGCTCTTTTATTTCCCAATTTCATATTATATTGGTTCGATCCGCTGGCATCTGCATGGCCTGTAATATTTATTCCGGATTCAGGGTTCTGGTCAATCCAGGCCTTAAATCCTTCTATAAGGGCATCAGTCTGAGAGTTAGGGATAAAATCCGATTTATCGGATTCAAAATAGACTACCATTTTCTCAGGCATCAATGCTTTTGGAGTTTCTGCAATAGTTGCAATTGTATCAGGTTGTATTACTGCCTTTGGAGGGCTAAAATCTTTGATCTTATTTACATAAAAATAAGTAGAAAATGCCGACCAGAGAGCAAACAAAAGAAATCCAATAATCAGAATTCTCATTGTTTTTGATTTTAGGTTATAAATCGGGAGAATGAATTTACAAGTTAATATATATAAAAAGAGTATTCAATAGTAAAGAAATATTGTTTATAAGGATTTTGCAAAATTACTGATCCAAGAATCTATAAAATCGAATTTATGCAATTGGTGAACTGAGAAATGTGAACAGTGATCAGTAAACCATAGAATTCCAATTTCCGTCTGACGACAGTTTTTATCTTCTGTACTAAAAACCAAGGACAATCTCAAAGGGACAGGATGATGGAAATTATTAATATGCAGAACCACTATCCCTGGTAAATAAATATTTTAAAGCATTCCAGCATATGCGTTTTAATATTTCTTATTTTTGTTATGGAAACTGTATATGTGAAAATAAATGATTAGACTATATTTAATAATCATTGCAGGTGTATTCTTATTTCCCGGTTTAATGTTCTGCCAGGAAAAAAATGTATTTGAAGATTCATTTTCCGATAACCGAAACTATTGGCCGGTTGCGGAAAATGACTGGTGGAATATCCAGATAAAAGATGGCAAGCTCTCAATCGAAGGGAAAACTGACTCTGTAGGCAGCTGGATTTCCAACACTATATCCATTAATACTTCTCATAATTTTTTGATAGAGTGCATGACAGAAACCGAATCCGGCATTGACACCCATGGCTACGGTATTGTCTTCGGTCAGGATAATAAACAAAATTATTATTACTTTATAATCTCCCGTAACGGTTATTATACCTTTCAGAAGGTAGAGTCAGGAAGAATCAAGGAACTAATTACATGGACAAAATCTGACGCCATTATTGAGAATGGGATTAATAAGATTCAAATAAAGAAAATAAATAATACACT
>CAZKMG010000211.1:0-6721 GCA_964553465.1 uncultured Bacteroidaceae bacterium | reverse complement strand
ACATTTTATCATCAAATTTAAGATGCATGAAAATCCGTAAAACAAATGATGATTTAATGGTAGCAATAATCAGGGCAATAGTCACTGTTAAAGCTCCTAATGATACTTGCGTTACAGTCACTGAAGTTAAGGTTAATGCTATTAACCCTGCCAGTACGAAAAGGATGGAACGGTATGATACAATATGTTGCTTTTCATTTTCCATAATTTCAGAAAATTTAAGTAATCAGATAAAACAAGGGGAACAGGAAAATCCAGATCAAATCTACCAGGTGCCAATAAAGTCCACTGTTTTCAAATAATGCAAAATTATCAAAGCTAATTTTATTCTTGAATATGAATACAGTAACAATACTAATAAAGATCAGGCCAATAATAATATGTAAGGCATGCAAGCCAGTCATAAAGAAATATAAACCATAAAAAAGAACATCCCCTTGTCCGCGAAGGCTAAGAACTTCAGAGCCGGGATAAATATGTTCTTTAATATGTTCGCCCCACTCAAAATATTTATTAACAAGAAATGCCAGTCCAAGTAAAATTGTCGTAAAGAGTAGAATAAGAGAAAGTTTTTTATTTTTTTTCTGTAGAGCAGTGATTGCCATGGCAATAGTTGAACTGCTTACTAGTAAAATAATAGTATTTAAAGTTCCAATGAACACGCTCAGCTCTTCTGCTGCTAGATGAAAAGCCTGCGCATTCCGAAAGCGATATACAGAATAAACTATAAATAATCCTCCAAAAAGAAGCATTTCCGTAAATAGGAATATCCACATTCCGGTTTTTGATGCCAAATCGTCTCTGTGTTTATCCATTCTCATTTAGCTATAGTCATAGGGTCCTTTGGTAATAACGGGTATTTCTTCAAAATTTTCAGGAGGGGGAGGAGACGGAATTGTCCATTCAAGAGTTTTCCCACCCCATGGATCTGCAATGGCTTGTGGCCCACTTCGCGCCGACCGAAATAAATTAATGACAATAATAGCTGCTCCGGAATAAAGAATCCAGGAACCCATAGTTGAAATAATATTTCCGGCATGAAAAACCTCGTCATAATCAAAATATCTTCTGGGCATCCCTTTCATCCCCAGGTAAAACATTGGTCCATATAATGTTATGAATCCAATAAAAAAAAGAACCAAACCAGTATTTGCCCATTTTGTATCATACATTTTCCCTGTGATTTTCGGAAACCAATAATGCATAGCTGCAAAAAAAGCAAATCCGGTTCCTCCAAATACAATGAAATGAAAATGTGCAACTACAAAATGAGTGTTATGCAGATGGACGTTAGTAGCCAGGGAGCCAAGTACAAGTCCGGAAAACCCTCCAATCATAAACACAAAGATAAAAGCAATAGCCCAATAAAAAGGGGTCTGTAAATCAATAGAACCTTTATGCATGGTAGATATCCAGTTGAATACTTTAATTGCACTTGGAATAGCGACGAGAAAGGTTAGAAATGAAAAAGTATAAAGTGCCGTTCCGCTCATCCCTGAAGTAAACATATGATGTCCCCAGACAAAATAACCCACAAATGCAATTGCAAGGGTTGAGCCAATGATGAATCTATAACCGAATATTGATTTGTGTGAAAAAGTTGGAATAATTTCAGATATTGCTCCCATCCCTGGAAGTATCATGATATAAACAGCAGGATGGCTATAGATCCAAAAAAGGTGTTGGTATAAAAGTGGATCTCCACCAAGGGACGGATCAAAAAAGCCAATATGCAATATCCTTTCAGCAGCAACCATAAGCAAAGTTATCCCAATGATGGGGGTTGCAAGTACCTGTATCCATGCTGTACCATAAAGTGTCCATGGGAATAAAGGCATTTTAAGCCAGGTCATACCAGGAGCCCTCATTCTGTGTATAGTAACAATAAAGTTCAAGCCAGTGAGAACAGAAGAGAATCCAAGGACAAAAGCTCCAAATACAGCAGGGAGCATGTTTCCTGCAGTACGAAAACTATAAGGTGCATAAAAAGTCCATCCTGTATCCGGAGGACCCTGGCCAGTAAACTGAGAGATTACTACAAGGCTTACACCAAGAACATATAAATACCATGACATTAGATTTAATCTTGGGAATGCCACATCTTTTGCACCAATCATAATAGGTAACATAAAATTCCCGAAAATAGCCGGCAAACCTGGAATAACTACTGCAAAAATCATGACGATTCCATGAAGTGTAAAAAAGGCATTATAAGTTTGTGCCTCCATAATAGTATTACCGGGTGCAATAAGTTCAAACTTCATAAGTAGACCAAGGGTAGCTCCAATCGTGAAAAATGAAAGAATAGAGAAAAGATAGAGCAATCCTATTCTTTTATGATCAGTTGAGAATATCCATGCAAAAATACCTTTATATTTCCCCTTAAAAGCCAGGTAGCTAGGCTCCTTCAGTTCTTTTAGATTACTCATAATCTATGCTCCCTTTCTAAATTTCTTTCTTGATAAAAGTAGAATTATAAAAAACAAGATTACAAAAAATAAAATAACAATCCCTGCAACTTTTGTAACATCGAAAACAAATTGATTATTTGTTTTATCATAAGAATAGCAAATTGCAAGAAGGCGGTTTATTGATGGTCCGATTTTTCCATTCGCAGCTTCCACCAGAGTAATTTTTATATCAAAAGGAAGAAATTCAATACCACGGAGATAGCGAGTGATTTTACCATCTGAGGCAAGAGCTATAAGCCCGGTAGGATGCACAAACTGGTTGTTTATCCATTTATAATGGAACCCTACTGATTCAGTTAACTTTGCAATGTTAGCACTATCTGAGACAAAAAAGAGCCAGTGTTTTGTAACATCTTTTTTCTTCATAGTTGCAACATAGTTGGCTTTCTTAGCGATACCCAAATCAATGGTCTCAGTTGGATCAAAGCTGATTGTAAGGACCTGGTAGTCTTTGCCAAGTTGAAGATCAAGCTCGTCAATAAATTTTGAAACTTCCCACATTAATGGACTGCAGGTTCCGGGGCATCGAAAATATACAAGATTTAGAATGGTAGGTTTCCCAAGTAAGTTTCCAAAAACTACCGTATCGCCATTCTCATTGACAAGTCTTGAGTCAAGGGCAGCATATTTACCTTGCTTTTCCAGGAAACCAATTTCTACCTTGGAAGAATCCTGCCTAATTTGAGAAATTGAATGATGGCTAACTATTAAAAGGATGAATAAGAATAAGATCCTGACGAATTTCATTTCCTGTTAATTAATGAGATTAATGACATAAAGGTAAAATAAATTTCTTTTGTGATACCCTCCTCCAGACACACTCACGTTAATTTATTTGCATCGAATATAAACAACAATATTTAAATTGAGAATTATCTTTTTTAATAAACATCTAATCCCATTGTATGTTCCTTGCACAGCTGATTTTAATTATCAAAGACTATTAAAATAATTTTGAAAGCTCTTTTCTGGAATACAATATCTATTTTCTGTAAATCATTCAATTGAAATGATGAAAATTTTTTAACATTTTCCTATATTTGATTCTAATACCTAAAATATAAGGTTTGCATAGAAATATATTTTACAGAATTTTTCATTTTTACATCGATGGCTTCAGGAATATGGAGCGATGGGGCAAACAATTATGGATAATCATAATTCTGAAGCTATTCATTCTATTCGCAGTACTTCGAATTTTCTTTTTTCAGGATTTCCTGAAGTCGAATTTTAAAACTGAAAAAGAAAGAAGTGAATATGTTCTTGAACAATTAACCAAATAATTTTTAATATGCTTGAAAACCTTGATTGGACATTGATTGATTGGTCGAGGGGGCAATTTGCCCTTACGGCTATCTATCACTGGCTCTTTGTTCCATTGACTCTGGGATTGTCATTTATTCTTGCAATAATGGAGACAATCTATGTTAAAACAGGAAATCCTCAGTGGAAGAAAATAACCAAATTCTGGATGACTCTGTTTGGGATTAATTTTGCAATTGGCGTAGCAACTGGAATAATTCTTGAATTTGAATTTGGCACAAACTGGTCACAATATTCCTGGTTTGTAGGGGATATTTTTGGTGCACCTTTAGCTGTTGAAGGAATAATGGCTTTCTTTTTGGAATCAACATTTATTGCAGTGATGTTTTTTGGCTGGAACAAAGTTAATAAGAAGTTCCATCTCACTTCAACCTGGTTGGTGGCTATAGGGGCAAATTTATCTGCCTTATGGATCCTTATTGCCAATGCATGGATGCAGAATCCGGTTGGGATGCAGTTTAATCCTGAAACAGCAAGGAATGAAATGATCAATTTTTGGGAAATATTATTCTCACCTGTAGCAGTAAATAAATTTTTACACACTATTGGATCAGGTTTTGTATTGGCCTCAATCTTCGTAATAGGTATCAGTTCCTGGTTTATCCTTAAAAAGAGGGAATTATACTTTGCCAAACGAAGCATATTGGTGGCTGCCGTCTTTGGATTACTCTCATCACTCTTCCTTGTTTTTACCGGTGATAGCTCAACTCGTCAGATTGTCCACGTTCAACCCATGAAATTCGCGGCTATTGAGGGATTATACCGGGGGCAGAAAGGAGCAGGTCTTATTGCATTGGGAGTAATTGCCCGCTCATCAAACGATCCTTACGATGAAAATATTAAAGACTTTCATTTTACAATAGAAGTGCCGAATCTTCTTTCATATATGGCATATGGAGGATGGCATGCATTCGTTCCAGGCGTTGATGATTTGACAAATGGGAATGCAGAACAAAATATTTTATCTGCTCAGGAAAAGATGAGGCGTGGAAAAATCGCCCTTGAAGACTTAAAAGCGATTAAAAGGGCTAAAGATATAGATGATATTGTAACTTATGAGACAACTAAAGCCAGGTTTTATGATAAAAGTTATAAAAATGAATATTTTAAATATTTTGGATATGGTTTCCTGAATGATGTGAAGAGTTTAATTCCTAATGTACCTCTTACTTTCTACAGTTTTCATGTAATGGTTTTACTGGGTTTTTATTTTATACTTTTCTTTTGTTTAGTATTGATATTTCTTTTTAAAAATACTCTTGAACGAAAGAGGTGGTTTCTTATTTTATCATTGATTACATTACCCTTACCATATATTGCAGGCGAAGCAGGTTGGATTGTTGCGGAAGTCGGGCGCCAGCCATGGGTAATCCAGGATCTTATGTCAACTGCTGCAGCTGTTTCCAATATTGACGCCAGTGCTGTAATAATAACTTTCTGGCTTTTTGCAGCAATTTTCACTGCCCTTGCCATCGCAGAAGTTAACATATTGATCAAGCAAATTAAAATCGGACCTAAAGAAGAAGGAGGGAACTAAAATGTTTGAAAATCTTTCATATTTATCACTTCAACAATACTGGTGGATGATCATTTCATTGCTTGCAAGTCTGCTTGTATTTTTACTTTTTGTTCAGGGAGGTCAGACACTTCTTTACTATCTTGGAAAAACAAAGATGGAAAAAACAATGCTGGTAAATGTATTTGGTCGTAAATGGGAATTCACTTTTACCACATTGGTAACTTTTGGGGGTGCTTTCTTTGCTTCATTTCCTTTATTTTACTCTACGAGTTTTGGAGGAGCATACTGGGTATGGATGGCTATACTTTTTTGCTTTATTATTCAGGCAATTGCATATGAGTTTAGATCAAAACCCAATAATTTTCTTGGCGAGAAAACATATGAGATTTTTTTAATAATAAATGGATTCGCCGGGACAATATTGATTGGAACTGCTGTTGGAACTTTTTTCAATGGGGCAAATTTTAAAATTGATGAAATGAATTTTTCACATTGGACCAACTCCTGGCATGGTTTGGAGGCAATTATTAATTTTCACAATGTAGCTCTCGGTATATCAGTTTTTGCTTTGTCTAGAATACTTGCTATTCATTACATAATTAAAAATATTGATAACAGCTCAATAATCGAAAGATCATACACAGCTCTTTGGATGAATACGGTTTTATTTCTACTAGTTTTCCTTTATTGGCTCATTAAACTCTTATTCCTTAAAGGATTCGCTTATGATCCGGGAACAATGTTCGTGTCAATTGAAGATTCTAAATATCTTCACAATATTCAACAAATGCCGGTAAACACAGTAATCTTGTTAGGCGGAATTGCACTTGTTTTATATGGAATTATAAGATCTCTTTTTAATAATTTCCAAAACGCTATTTGGTATTCGGGTCTTGGAACCATCCTGACCGTTTTTGCAATTTTTATAATCGCCGGTTTCAATAATACATGTTTCTATCCATCAATAAGTGACCTTCAGAGTTCATTGAACATACAAAATTCTTCATCAAGTCGTTATACTCTTATCGCCATGAGTTATGTTTCCCTCCTTGTTCCCTTCGTTGTTGCATATATCATCTATACGTGGAGGGCAATTAACAATAAAAAAATTGATCAGCAGGAAATAGAGGGTAATACACATATTTACTAAAAGGAGGACAACTATGTATTTTATATCGATATTATTTTATCTGACATGGCCATTGTTAATTTTATTATCTTACTGGCTGATTACAATAGCGTTGAGAAAATATGAAAAATTGGCAGAGCAACAAGCACAGGAAAAATAACTCATGTTTTAAATTTAAGATTCGCAGTTTAGTTCAATGACTATTCAATAATTACACAAATTAGGTTGGGGTAGAATAGCATATTGAATCCAAAAATATTTTACAAGTTTTCCACGCCT
>CAZKMG010000210.1:0-6792 GCA_964553465.1 uncultured Bacteroidaceae bacterium | reverse complement strand
CCGTTTTAAATCCGGAGATTTTTATGTCAAAAGTAAAAGATATTAAAAAATACGTTGGGAATAGTAACTATGCTGGGTTGTACGGCATTGGTTTAAAAAGTGGTAATGGGGTGTATATAGAGGATTTAGATGGGAATATTTATTTGGATTGCCTGACTGCTGCTTCAAGCACAATTCTCGGATACAGCCATAATGAAGTAGCGAAGGCATATTATGATACTGCTCTTACAATTCAACAAACAGCTTTTATATATTCACCTAATATTGAAGCTATTGAATTTGCAAAAAAAGTTATTGAAATAATTCCAGGAGATTTTGAGAAAAAAGTAATGATGGGGATGAGCGGATCAGATTCTATTGGTGGAGCCATAGAAGCTGCACGAAAATATACTGGAAAAATGGGCATTATCTCATTTAATTTCGCATATCATGGATCAACCGGACTTTCACAAGCTGCTTCTGGCTTTAAAACTCTTAGTGAGGGAATTTATGATCTACATGATAATAATTTCATTAAAGTTTTTTTTCCTGTAAACCAGAAAGAAGGGGAGAGGGTTTTAAGGAATATTGAATCCATTCTTGCCTTCGAAAAAACAGCTGCAGTAGTCGTTGAAATTATTCAGGGTGATGCCGGAACATTGGTAGCACCGAAAGACTTTTTTCTTCAGTTGAGGGAATTGCTTACAATGTATGAAGTGATATTAATTGACGATGAGATTCAAAGTGGGATGGGACGTACCGGAAGATGGTGGGCCTGTGAACACGAAGGGATAATTCCTGATATTATAGTAATCGGGAAAGGATTATCTTCAGGATACGCACCAATTTCAGCAATTATAGGCCGAAAAGAAGTCCTGGATTCCCTTGTGCCAGGAGCTCATTTATTTACCTATACAGGTCATGGACCCTCTGTTTCTGCAGCCTCTAAAGTCATTGATATTGTTAAAGAGGAGAGACTAATTGAAAATTCTTCCCAAATTGGTGCCCGTTTACTGAAGGGTCTAAAGGAAACGGAAAAATATCCGGATGTGGTTATCGAAGCAAGGGGTAGAGGATTTATGCTGGGTCTTGAAATAAATATTTCGAAGAATTTGCTGGCCAGTAAGATATTTGCCTACAGATGTCTTGAAAAGGGCATTTATTTCGGATATATCGGTGATAAGCAACGGGTGATCCGGGTTCTTCCTCCATTAATTTTAAGTCTTGATGAATGTGATACCATTATCCGGATTGTCCATGAAACAGTTGAAGAAATGCAATATGATAAAGTTCCGAAGGAAACAATAGAAAAGGTTCAGAAATACGCACTTGGCTGGTAATTCATATGAATTTTCTTTGTTAATCGTATTGAAATCTAGTCTTTTAAGCGTTAAGACAATACTGTTTGTAAATTTTAATTACTTTATTGGCCTTCATCGATTAATCCATCCAGCTTAGCTTTAAATGCTGTTGAATTCCAATTTGCTGCTCCTTTTTTATTGATTACTATTTCTCCTTTTTTGTTAACAACAAATGTTGTAGGAATCGAAGTAATAGAGAACCTTTGCGTAGGCTCAGATTTAAAATAGTATACAGGTAATTTAAAATTAAATTCAGATAAATATCGTTGAACTTTGCCTGGATCGTCATCGGTAATAAATAGAAAAGTCATTCTCTGGCCGTATTTGTTATAAAGTTTTTGAAAAGCAGGCATCTCTGCCCGACACGGAGGACACCAAGTTGCCCAAAAATTGATAACTATCACCTGCCCCTGAAAATCCCCGATTTTGTATGTGGATCTGTTTAGATCTTCAATAATAATATATTTATCTTCATTTTGTAATGATTGATAATTATTTTCTGCAATGAATTTTGGTTTTAACAGAGTTGCTCTGATAATACTTTCTGATAGTTGTTTTCTGGATGATGGTATCAGGAGAAGAATAATAAATAAATAAAAAAGAATATCACTAATTATCTTAAATTTTGAGCTTTTTTTTAAATAGTTTAAAAAATAGGATTTTATTTTATTCATAAGTATAATTTTTCAAGAATATAATTCTCTATTAAATTTTTCTTAATACTATTAGGTTCTTTTCTTGCGCTGCCTTTATAATGAAGTCAAAACGATTGATATCTGTACATAAATCAAAATCTGAGGAGGGAGCGAAATGCTGGTTATCAGGTTCAAAAAACCTTTGACCACTCCCTTTTCTGAGATTTTGAATCATTCCCTTTAAATCCGTGGGTTTTCCCTCCAACTCATTCTGGATATACTCAGCACAGTAAGTATCTTCCTCAATGGGATATTTTGCCGAATAGCCCATGCAAACCAGGGACACAACGTCAGGTTTAAACTCTCTGATATAGTTAATTATGGCACTGGCATTTACAAAACTGCCTGTAAGTAATTCTGATGCATGCATTGCATTTACGAGGCCCTGAGTTCCAGCACTTGTGGTATGTACAAGGGTTCTTCCTTTGAAATCCTGATTAAGAATATGGGTAGGAGAGTTTCCGAAATCAAAACCTGGTATAATGTTTTCATTTCTTTCTCCCAAAAGAATAAAATTCGGATTTTCTTTTTTTAATTGATAAGCCAGATTTATATCTCCAACAGGAATTATCTTATCTGCTCCACGGTCAAATGCATAACAAACTAATGAAAAAGCCCTGAATACATCAATTACTACAGTAAGTCCCTGTGCTGTTCTCGCCCCTTCAATTAAATGTAAAATTTGAATTTTCATCTTTTTTATCAGATATACATACTTTTACTCTGAATTAATGGCTGCAAAGATACATTTTAAGAGAATGAATAAAAACTTTGAATTGTAAGTGATTTCTGTAATTAACATATATTTGTATTAGAAAAAAGAAAATTATGATTAAACGGGTTAAAACATTTATACAGGAAGGAATATGGAGAACCCCTCTTCATAATAAGTCAAAGCTCTATTTCTTTCTGATTAGACAGATTCGGATAATATTAGTAGCATTTAAAGGATTACTTGATGATCGCATAAGTTTAAGGGCTTCTGCTCTCACTTTTTATACTCTATTGTCAGTTGTGCCAATAGTTGCAATGGGTTTTGGGATTGCAAAAGGTTTTGGATTTGAAAGCAAAATGGAAGAATTCATTATTGCTAATTTCAAGGGACAGGAAGAAGTTATGAATTGGATTATAAATCTTTCATATACCGTTCTTGAAGACGTTGAAGGAGGATTACTTGCTGGAATCGGACTGGTAATTTTAATATGGTCGGTCATGCAGGTATTGACTAATATTGAAAATTCCTTTAATGCAATCTGGCAGGTAAAGAAATCAAGGAGCTTTTTCCGGAAATTGAGTGACTACCTTGCCATTATGCTTATTGCCCCTCTCATTATTATTGTCTCTTCCAGTATGAGCGTTTTTATCTCAACGAGAATTGAATCAGTGACTCAGAATATGGAGCTGATTAAAAGTTTCGGACCTCATATTAAATCTTTGCTGACCCTTATTCCTTATGCCTTGGTGTGGCTTCTATTTACTTTGATTTATGTGATCATGCCAAATACAAAAGTGAAATTTATATATGCCCTGATTGCCGGAATTCTAGCAGGTACTGTATTCCAAGTAGTACAATGGGGATATATCCATTTTCAGGTTGGGGTATCAAAATATAGCGCGCTATATGGGACTTTTGCAGCACTGCCTTTATTTCTCGCTTGGTTGCAAATCAGCTGGCTGATTGTTTTACTTGGTGCAGAAATATCCTTTGCCTATCAGAACGTTGAAAAATTTGAATTCGAAGCTGGATCACTCAGTATTTCCCACTATAATAAGAGGTTAATTTCCCTGGTCCTTGTACATTATATTATCAGGAAATTTATTATGGGAACTGTACCTCCTACAAGTAATCAAATCAGCAAGGATCTGGGGATTCCAATAAGATTGGTTATGGATACCTTGTATGAGCTTGTTCAAGCTAAAGTTCTTAATGAAACAGTTATACAAAGTCCAAATGAAACTGGCTACCAGCCGGCAATTGACATATCTAAAATTGATATTGATTTTGTTATAAGTCACTTAGACAATGTTGGCAGGGATCAGATTGTTGTCAACGACTCAAAAGAATTCCTTAAGCTTTTAAAAATTCATGAAGACTTACTCACGGATCTTAAGAATTCAAGTTTCAATATCTTACTAAAGGATATCTGAAATGAATGAATCGTTATATTTTTGACCACAATTTGATAATAATAAATAAATTCATTAATATTGCCACAAAATTGCTAAAAATGATTGCTATTACTGCACAGAATTCTAACAGGCATTACCATTATCATGGTCATGATAGATAAACTATGCAGAGAATGTAAACTATATAAAATATTGAGAAAGGTTTGCAAATTCTGCAAACCTTTTTTTTTAATTTGTTTTTAAATGGAAAAGCTAAAGATTGCAGTTCAGAAATCCGGTAGGTTAAGTGAAAAATCACTTGAACTTTTAACCGAGTCAGGGATCTATCTTACAAACGGAAACAGGAGATTGATCGCTGTTTCTTCAAATTTTCCTCTGGAAATTCTCTATTTAAGGGATGATGATATTCCTCAATATGTTGCAGATCAAGTAGCTGATGCAGGAATAGTAGGAGAGAATGTTATAATGGAAAAACCTTTTCCAGTTACAATTGTACATAAGCTGGGATTTGCGAAATGCAGGCTTTCATTAGCCATTCCCAGGGCAGTTAAATATGATTCATTATCTTATTTTAACTCGAAAAAAATTGCCACTTCATATCCTGGAATTTTAAGAAAATTTTTAAATGAAAATAATCTAAATGCTGATATACATCCACTTAATGGTTCAGTTGAGATTGCTCCTGGAATTGGCCTTGCAGATGCCATTTTTGATATCGTTAGTTCAGGAAGTACCTTAATAAGTAATGGACTAAAAGAAGTGAAAGTAGTTGCTCATTCCGAAGCGGTTTTGATTTCCAGTAAGTCATTAAAAAACACTAAGAACAAAATCCTACAGGGCCTTATTTTTCGTTTTAAGTCAGTTCAGGCTGCGCATACAAATAAATATATATTATTAAATGCTCCAAATGATAAACTGGATGATATAATCAGGATGATTCCAGGGATGAAAAGCCCCACTGTCATGCCTTTAGCTGCTTCCGGATGGAGTTCAGTCCATTCAGTTATCAAGGAGAGTGAATTCTGGGAAATAATTGATAAGCTTAAGAATTTAGGAGCTCAAGGAATCCTTGTTATACCAATTGAAAAAATGATTATCTAATAGCATAACACAATATTTAGAATATCATGCAGATTATAAAATTTCCCGAAAAGGTTAAATGGAATGAAATTCTTGCACGTCCTGTTATTGACATTGATTCTTTGACAAGTGTTGTAGAGGATATCCTGAATGATGTAAAGAAAAAAGGTGACAAAGCAGTTAAAGAATATACACAGAAATTCGATCATGTTTCATTGAATGAATTAGTAGTGACTGCGGATGAAATCGAGGCTTCCAAGTCGGAAGTTAATGAGGATCTTAAAAAAGCTTTAAAAACATCACTTATCAATATTACACATTTCCATGAAGCTCAAAGAATTGATATTCCTGCTTCACATACATCACCTGGAGTTCGCTGCTGGCAAAAAAGTGTAGCTATTGAAAAGGTGGGGCTCTATATTCCTGGGGGGACAGCTCCATTAATTTCAACCGTATTGATGTTAGGTATTCCAGCTAAACTAGCCGGATGTAAAGAGATAATAATTTGTACACCGCCAAATAAAAAAGGAAAAATTCATCCTGCTATTTTATATACAGCAGATCTTCTTGGGATATCAAAAATTTTTAAGGTTGGAGGGGCCCAGGCCGTTGCTGCTATGGCTTATGGAACCGAAACAATTCCTAAAGTTTATAAAATATTTGGACCAGGAAATCAATATGTTACGGCTGCAAAACTAAAAGTAAGTTTTGAAAATACTGCGATTGACTTGCCAGCTGGGCCTTCTGAAGTAGCAATTATTGCTGATGATTCTGCCATCCCGGCATTTGTGGCCTCCGATTTATTGTCCCAGGCTGAGCATGGAACCGATTCTCAGGTAATCCTTATTTCTACATCAGAAAAGCTACTCACAAATGTAGGGAAGGAGGTTGATTCTCAGCTTGAAAAACTCCCTCGTAAGGAAATGGCATCAAAAGCATTGTCTAACAGCAAGTATATTCTTGTAAAGGATGATGATACAATGATTGAAATGATAAATGAGTATGCGCCAGAGCATCTTATTATTGTAACTTCAAATTATAATGAGCTGGCTGAGAAAATCATAAACGCAGGTTCAGTGTTTTTAGGAAATTATTCTCCTGAAAGTGCCGGAGATTATGCTTCAGGAACAAATCATGTCCTTCCTACCAATGGTTGTGCAAAGACATATAGCGGTATCAATCTGGATAATTTTATGAAAAAAATTTCTTTTCAGGAATTAACTAAATATGGTTTATTTAATATTGGACAATCTGTTGAACAACTTGCTGAAGCTGAGGATCTATGGGCTCATAGAAATGCTGTGCGGGTCAGATTAATTCCTGGTTCGAATTCAACTACTAATGAAAAAGCTTAATTTGGATACCCTAATCCGGGAAAATATAAGGAACCTTGTTCCGTACACTTCTGCGAGAGATGAGTATTACGGGACTGGAGTTACATTAATGGATGCGAATGAAAGTCCCTATAACAATCCTTTTAACCGCTATCCCGATCCGTTGCAAAGAGAATTAAAATTGAAAATATCCCAATTATACAACCAACCCGA
>CAZKMG010000209.1:0-6864 GCA_964553465.1 uncultured Bacteroidaceae bacterium | reverse complement strand
GTCTTTTTCATAATATGGAATTTTTTTTAATGAAATGATGTCTAATGATTAATCCAAATCAATGTATTTTTATCTAATAAGGAATGACTTTGCAAAAAACTATAATATCATTTAATCGACAGATGTGGAAATTTCAATAAAGGGATTAACAAAGCAATATGAAAATGGTTTTTTTGCTCTTGATCGAATAGATTTAACAATTCATGAAGGTATGTTTGGCTTGCTTGGTCCAAATGGTGCAGGAAAATCTACTCTTATTCGCATTTTAGTAACTCTTTTGGAGGCTACATCCGGGACAGTCCTAGTCGACGGGAAGAACATTAATAAGTATCGTAAACAAATTCGGGAGATGCTGGGATATCTTCCGCAGGATTTTAGTTTTTTCCCAAAACTGAAAACCTGGGAATACCTTGATTATTCGGCAAGACTTACCGGTATTAAAGTCGGTAGATCCAGAAAAATCAGGGTTGAGGAGTTGCTTCAAAATTTCGGTCTTTACGAAGCTCGTAATCGTATGACTAATAATTTATCTGGTGGGATGAAGCGACGTCTTGGAATTGCCCAGGCTTTGATCGGAAAACCCCGGATTATCATTGTCGATGAGCCGACAACCGGATTGGATCCTGAAGAACGGATCCGTTTCAGGAATGTCATTTCAAATTTGTCTCATGAAGATATCATCATTATTCTTTCCACACATATTGTTGGAGATATATCCAGTGCATGCAACCAGATGGCACTGCTCAATCTTGGTAAGGTAGCTTATAGCGGTCCTCCGGATGAGCTTGTTTCCCAAACCAAAGGTCATGTATGGCATGTAAATGCAAGTCAGGAAGAATTTGATGAATTAAAACTTAAATACCCTATCATATCCACCATTCCCGCTGGGAAGGGATGGGAAATTCAACTGGTCGGTAAAAAACCGGAGGGTTACAACGCCAGCCAGGTTGAGCCAAACCTTGAGCACGCTTATGTTGATTTTATGGAAAATAAATTAAATAATTGGAGTCTGTGATTAATTTAATAAATATCAATAGTATCTCCCGGTATGAGAGAAAGATATTGATGCGTAGCTGGTTCTTTCGGATTTTCAGTATCCTTTCTTTTATTCTGTTATTTTTAATGAATGCGATCATATTTACATCCCCACGATCAGCCTCTTGGGCAAATCGCGCAGTTGCAGCAAACCTCCCATATATTAATGTTTTACTTATTAACGTAGTACAGGCAATTATTACTATTTTCCTGGCATCTGATTTCATTAGAAGGGATAAAAAGCTGGATACTACTGAAACTATTTATTCCCGTCCCATAACAAATGGTGAGTATGTTATCGGAAAAACCCTGGGGATATTCTCTATTTTTCTTGGTATGGTAATACTGGTCCTTCTTATTACATTGGTTTTCAATTTTATTAAAGAAGACACTCCTGTTATCTGGCAGGCATATTTATTATATCCTGTATTGATTACCATCCCAACAATAATTTTTATCCTTGGCTTGTCTTTTCTGGCAATGATACTAATTAAAAATCAACCTGTTACGTTTATTCTTCTATTAGGTTATATTGGGCTGACGCTCTTTCTTCTTAAGGATAAATTTTATGGTTTATGGGATTATATGGCATTTAACCTGCCGATGGTTTATTCCGATTTTATTGGATTTGCTGATCCCGAAAAAATTATTCTTCACAGGCTTACATATCTATTTCTGGGATTTGGTTTTATATTTGCCACCATCAGGTGGTTAAACCGTTTAGCACAAACCGGACGCTGGAATAATTTAAATCTATTTCTTTTTTTGTTTTTTCTATGTATGGGTATTTTTTCCGGATACAGTTATTTTCAATTGAATAATAAGATTTTTCAACATAGAGAATACTATAAAGCCCTTAATGAAAGCCACGCTTTGGAAAATACTCCCGATATAGTTTCAAACAATCTTGATTTACGTCACAAAGGAAATAAACTTGAACTCAATTCTGAATTGGTACTTACTAATAATTCAGAGCAGGCAATAGATACAATAAATCTTTCCTTAAATCCGGGATTTAATAACCTTCAAATCTCTTTCGATGGTCATCCGGTAAATTTCTATCGTGAAGGACAAATAATCAGGATTTCCCCACTTCAACCGCTTCTAAAGGGAGACTCACTTGCATTTCATTTAAGCTACTCGGGCACTCCTTCAGAAGATATCTGTTACCTTGATATTCCCGACCAGAATATTCTTCAGCGAAGGATGATTCTGTTCGCTAACATTGGGAAGCATTATGGAATAACATCTTCTGACTTCGTGTTGCTGACCCCTGAAATCCTTTGGTACCCAATTGCTGGAATTACATATAATCTCAAAACCCTGATGTCACGTACTCATGACTTTACAACTTTTAAATTAAACGTCGTAACAAAAAAAGGATTGGTCGTTTTTTCCCAGGGAGAGAAAACTATTTCTGGTGAAGGAATATTCAGATTCAGACCTGATACCGATCTCGATGGATTATCTCTTATAATCGGCCACTACGAGCAAAAAAGCATTAAAACTGATAGCCTGGATATTACACTTGCCATTCTCCCCGGACATGATTTTTTCACCACATATTTTACACATATCAGGGACACAATACCTGATCTCATTCAAGAATACAAGCATCAATATGAAGTAGAAACTATAAAACTGAGCTATCCTTTTAAACGTGTTGAGCTGATTGAAGTTCCTGTCCAATTTCATGCTTATCAGAGAAGCATGACACAAACTGTTGAGAATGTCCAACCAGAAATGTTTTTAATGCCTGAGAAGGGTTCAGGATTATCAACCACAGATTTTGCAAGGTTTCGATTTTCAGACAACAGGAGAAACCAAAGGGAAGAACAGGTTAGAACACCCATCGAGATCGAAACAGAAATATTTAGACGGTTTATTAATCAAACTTTTTTTATTGAAAACTCCAGATCATTTACAGGAGTACCGGGTATTCCCAATGTTGGGGTGGTTACTATGAGAGGTGTTTCCTTTACGCGAAATCCATATTCTGCCTTTCCACAATACTACTCATTTAAAACAGGATTTGTATCAACTGAAATCCCCATTTTTAATACAATGGTTGAAGCTTATTTAAATGGTGATTTTGGTACACCCCCAATGATGAGTGCTATTGACGGGATGACTGATATTGAAAGGGCAAATTTGACCCTGCGGGATTATTCTCTGCAGGAAGTTATTAATTCATGGCGCAACAGTCTGATACCTGCAATAATTTCTCAAAAAGGCTATTTTCTTATGACCAGTCTTAAGAATAAGGTTGGGATAAACGAGTTTGATGACTTTATGCATGATTATATAGAAAGGCATAAATTCACTATAATTAAATTAGAAAATTTCCGTCAGGATTTTATTCAAAAATTTAATGTTGACATTAATCTATATCTATCATCAATCAATACTCATGGAAAAATTCCAATTTTTTTGTTTGGCGAAATTGGCTATTTCCAGGCAAGGGATGCATACGGACCTGTTTATATAGTGCGTTTTCCAGTATCGAATATTGGAAATGTAAAAGGATTGATTGATCTCAGGTTTGAAGCAGGTGGCAGGCGCGGATTTGGAGGTGGAGGCTTCTCATCCAGCGGTGGATCTGAAGAACGTATTTTTGAGATCGATAGTTCGCAGACCAAAGAAATACAGGTGAGGCTTTATGATCAACCCAGAATAATGACAATTAACACTATTATTTCGGAGAATATTCCTTCCACAATAAGGCAATTTTTAAGACAACCAAAGGTCAGCAATGATGAACCTCGTGAATATGAAAAAATTCTGGATCATCCTGTAACAATGAATTATGAAAATGAGATTATTGTTGACAATGAAGATCCCGGTTTTAGTTATAATTCAAAATATACTGAAACCAAACTGAAAAAGTATATTCAAAGTAAGAAAAACACTGATGAAAAAATTTCATATTCAGGAACGAATTTCATTAGAACCCCCAAAAAATGGACACCGGTCACTAATTCAGGTTTGTATGGTCGTGTAAGATTGTCTGCAATGATTACTTCCGGAAGCAAAACCGGGGATCAGACAGCTACCTGGAAGGCAAAGCTTCCCATATCGACACTTTATAATATTTATGTATATCTCCCATTGACTTTGATGAGTGACAGGTCATCCATGTTCGGTCAACGGAATATGCGAGGAGGAGATTCAAGAGGAGGGGGGCGTCAAGGTGGAGGTGGTGCTGGTGGTGGACAAAGAGGAACAGGTGGTACAGGTGGCAGCATTCCCGGAGGTGGTGGTACGACAGGCCGATCCCAGGGTATGCAAAGAATTGCAGGTGATGGGACTGAATATAATTATTCGGTCATTTCAAGAAATGGCCAGGAACATGTAGAATTTATGCTCAGTAATATTGTCGATGGATGGAATAAGATCGGAAGTTTTGACCTTCCAGCTGATACAGTTACCATAGAATTGAGCAATAAAACTACAGGTAAAAGAGTCATCGCTGATGCGGTTAAATTTGTCAGGGCAAACGATAATTTATGAACGAAGGTTCAGCTTAATCCTTTATCGAATTCATTTTGATTTATAATTTATATTACAAGTATTGTATAAAGTAAGTTTGTTCATAATCCATAATATTGAAAAACAGGTAAAATGAAACGAATATTAACAGCTTTTTGTTTTTTTATTATGTATACATCCATTTCATGTCAGACTGTATTGACATTAGACAAGGCCTTAGATTATGCAAAGATGAATAGTCCGGAAATGCGACAATCAGAAATTACACTCTCAAATAGCCGTGAAAATCTTATTGCTCAGAAAGCGGGATTAAAACCTCAGCTGAATCTGTCGATCTTACCAGTAACCTATTCAAAAGCGCAGCGATTGGATAATCGATCGGGCGAAGTTTACATAAATGAGAGTCTATCTTCAAGCAGTGCTTTTTCTTTAAACCAGAAAATTCTTCCTACTGGTGGGTCTATCAGCCTGAGAAATAACTCATCCTTCCAGGATAATTATACATCTTCAACGCAATCGGTTGATCCCACTACACAAACATGGCAGAATAATCTGTCAATTAATTTAACCCAGCCTATTTTTACATATAACAGGACCAAGGTTGATTTACAAAAAATGGAATTGGCATATGAAGATGCCTACATTCGATATAATCTTCAAAAACTTTCTATAGAGCAAAGTGTAACTCAACTTTTTTATAATTTGTATGCATTACAAATGAATCTTATCATCACAAAAGATGAGCTAAAAAATAACCAGGACAACTATGAAATAGTTAAAAATAAGGTGGAGGGTGGCTTAATGGCTTTGGAAGAACTCTATCAACAGGAAGTTAACCTTGCCACAAGCGAATCAAACGTTTATAACCAGCAAGCAAATCTGGAAAATGCCAAAGATGAATTTAAAATTAAAATTGGATTCCCAATTGATGATGATTTTGATATACTTGCTTTAGTTGGTGCAGATTCTACAAATATTGATCTAAATCTGGCCACCGAACATGCTTTGGCTAACAGGATGGAAATCCGGCAGCGTAACATTGATATTCAGAACTCCCTTTTTACAATCATGCAAAGTAAAACAATAAATGAGTTTGCCGGAGAAATTACTGCAGGGGTTGGAGTGCAGAGTCTGACACAAAATTCGGTAGCAAATCCAACTCTGAGCACTCCATCAGTTGGGGTGAGTTTTAATATACCTATTTTCGACTGGGGTGAAAGAAAAGCCCGGATCAGGTCTTCAGAGGGGGGATTACAAAGTTCTGAGTTAGATCTAGAATCAGAAAAGCTTGATATTATCATTAATATACGTAAATCGGCCAGAAATTTGAAAAATCTTCAAAACCAAATTGAAATTCAAAATAAAAGTGTTAAAAATGCTCAGTTAACATATGAAATCAATATGGAAAGATATAAAAATGGGGATCTGACTAGCATGGATCTGGGTCTTTTCCAAACACAATTATCCAACAGAAAACTGGCACTTACAAATGCCATTATCAATTATAAACTGGAACTTTTAAATTTGAAAATTCAGGCTTTATACGATTTCGAAACTAATACCTCCATTGTTCCTGAGGCATTTACACTTGGTAAATAATCGCTAATCCCAAAATAATGAAATCACATTTCAATAATTCAGACATTAAAGTAAAACTAATCATTCCTTTTCTGGCAGGAAGCCTTATCCTAAACTCATGTGGAAGTCAGGAGGTTACCAGGAGAGAGGAACTTTCTGTACCTGTATCAGTTCAGACAATTGTTCCCGGGTTGATTGAACAATATGTAAATACCACAGGTACTGTCTTTGCTTCAAGTGATGCAGTGCTGAATTCACAGATGACTGGATATTATTATCTAAATACTAATCCACGAACAAATAAAAAATATGTTCTGGGTGACCTGGTAAAAAAAGGCGAAGTGATCATAAGACTTGAGGATGATGAATATAAAAATAACCTTCGTGAAAGATCAAAGATGATTGACAACGAACTCAGTAAGATGGAATACGAAAAATCAAAAGTATTATATGAAAAAGGAGGTGCAACTCTGCGTGAATTAAAGGATGCAGAGATAAAGGTTATAAACACTGAATATGATTCAATAAATATAGAAATCCAGCTTTCAAAGATGTTTGTGGAGGCTCCTTTTGAGGGTAAGATTGTAGAACTGCCTCATTATACCCAGGGAATAAAAGTGAATGCTAATCAGGAAATGGTAAAAATTATGAATTATAAAAAGTTATATATGGAAGCCAATCTTCCTGAAAAATATTTTTACCAGGTGAGGCAGGATATGGATGTATATATTTCAAATTATTCAATGCCAAAAGATACCCTTA
>CAZKMG010000208.1:0-6871 GCA_964553465.1 uncultured Bacteroidaceae bacterium | reverse complement strand
CCCGGAGTTTAATAAAAACAGTGATATCAGGAGAGAATGGATTCGAAAGTTCAACCAGTACGGGATTAATGTATTACGCATCTGGTGCCAGTATGATAATCGAAGGGGATTTGTGGACGGAGGCCATGAAAAAACTTTGTTTAATTCTGATGGGACTCTCAAACAGGGTCTGTTATCCACATTAAAAGAAATACTCAGGGATGCTGATGATGAAGGGACAATTATCCTGGTTGTTTTGTTCTCCCGTGAAAGCTGGGAAGAAAATATCAGACTGGGAGATAAAGAATCCGACCGTGCAATTGAAATGATCACGAGGGAACTCAAACCTTTTAGGAACATGGTTCTGCAGGTATGGAATGAGTTTGATTACAGGACCGTTGATTATCTGAAAATCATCAAGAACATTGATCCCAAAAGACTGGTTACCAATTCTCCCGGGTATGGAGGTTTTCTGGGAAGTCTTGAAGAAAACAGGAAACTTGATTATCTATCTCCCCATACAACACGAGAAGATACACGTCACTGGGAGATTGCTGCAAAAGAGATAGAATACCTGCTTAATAAATACAGGAAACCGGTGGTGGATGATGAACCTGCCCGTACAGGAACGTCCAGTTTTGGCGGTCCAAAAAACACTACCTCACCTGAGGATCATATTATCCATATTTACAATGTCTGGAAAGCGGGTGGATATGCCATTTATCACCACGATATGTTCCAGACGGGATATCATTCTGAACCGGTCCCTCCGAATGGGATTCCTTCACCCGGGTTCAGCCCTTATCATGATCAGGTATTCAAATTCCTGAAGAATAAAGAGAAATATCTAAAAAATCTCCGGTAGGAGGGATTCTGTATTTCCTTATTAATCGCAGGAATTTATTCCTTGTATATATGGACGATCCAGTCTTTATTTATCAGAACTCCCGGGTAGTCTTCCGAACATTTAAGCTCAATTAATTTCCCACCGGATACTGTTCCTTTCCGGATTATTTTGCTATTTACAAGGTCAACCCATTCATAATTAAATTTATCGTTCTCGCTCATTTTGGTAAGATCAAGTTTGAAATTTCCTCCGTATTGAAGATATACAAGGTATTCCTTTCCAGGATTAGCCGCACAATAATGGGAGGGATTTTCAATAACAAATTCAGGATGGGGAGATAATTCCCACCATTTCATACTGTTCAGGTATTTTGACAGAAAGCTCATGGATACTGCCCCGGGATAAAAACATGTGTTTACTCTGAAGCTTGTATCTAGTGGCCATGAACCACCCCTCTTTGGGTTTTCGGGAGTATGCCCGATCCATATATGCCCACCGCCATATGTGTGTCCTGCTGCTCCAGAGAGAATAGCTGTCCAGGCTGCAAAACGAATATCCTTGGCTGTAGGATTTCCTTCGATGAACTCATACCAGGGTTCAGTTACTACGATAGGTTTAGCCGGCTGTTTATCATAAGCCACTTTAATTATTTCTGGTGTATAATAACTGGCCCATGGATGATGGCCACACTGACTTTGATTATAATCCAACCACTTTTGCTCATGGATAGCAGTTGCGGTCGACCATTGGGGCGCTTCCATCCCGGCACTAACTATTCGCTTATAAGGGTCTTCTGATTTTACTAATTCTCCAAGATTGTTCCAGAATTCAAGTGGGAATCCTCCGTAATTATTCATATTATATTCCCCGGCCAGCACCCATATAACATTATATGCATGTAGCCTGTGAATAACATATCGCCACCACCGACGCATTTTTTCAGCTCCAATGGTATTTACAATATCTTTTCTGCTCCACCAGGCATGAATCCATACGGTAATGCCTTTTGAATTAGCATATTGAATCATTTTTTCAACTTTATGGATATGTTCCAAATCAAGCACCTGGTAAGTGTTATCCAGCATTGAACTCTCTCTTCCCCACCCATTTCCGGGGAAAAAAAGCTGCCCGATATTAAAACCCTGTTCTGATCTTGTGTCCACAAGGTCTTTGAATGATTCATAAGTTATGCGGCGATTCGTCCAATCCCACCAAGTATCAGAAACCCATAAACAGGGAGTCCCGTCGGCATAAACAAAATAACGACCTGACCTGGGAGATTTATCATTCACATAGATTAAACCTCTTCGCGTAGGATTCATTTTTTTATCGTCTTCGCTCCAGTCCGTTACATGAATCTCCCCTTTCTTATTATTCAGTCCTCTGTCACCTGACATGGTTTCATACTTCCATGTACCGCTGAATGGGGGTGTGAACCTGAATTTCCAAATGTTCTTGCCATCCCAGAAACCGGGAACCTCATAGGATTTATTGGCTGCATCCCCGGAAATGCCGGTAAATTTAGCTGTAGCATAAGCTTTTGTTCCTTCCTTGATACACTCAAGATAAGGATTTTCGAAAGTTTTTGAAGCTTTGAGCTCAATCTCAAAGACCTGCCAGGCTTTTAATTCCTGGGACTGGCAATTTGCATCAACAAAAATTATAATCAGAAATAACGAAATAAGAGTGATAAGTTTCTTCATAAAATAATTATTAGGTGATGTATACCTGATATAAAATCATATCTGAAAAGGAATAATTTTTAAAAATATAATTTTTTTCTTAATCAACTGCATGGTTATCAAAAAAACGTTATGAACTTACGAGGTTATGAAGTTACGAAGTTATGAAGTTACGAAGTTATGAAGTTACGAGGTTACAAGGTTACCTCGTCACGACATCACGATATCATGTCGTCATGACGTTACGATATTACATAATAATTTAGTTTAAAATAAGATGGGATGAATATTGGATTTTCTGTTATTTTTGAAGAAAAAACAATCCATGAAATCCTTCGTTAAAAATTTGAAAGTAATCTTAATTCTTTTATTTGCAATTACATCTTTATCTGCTCAGACAAGAGGTAAAGAAAGGAACATTCTTTCCAAGAAGGCTGAAGAGATTCACCTTTCGGAAGTTCTGGAACCAGGGAACTCATGGATTAAGATGCCGGGATATAAAGATCGTCTCTTCTGGAATGATGTCCCAGAAAATATGCGTGATGCATATATTTCAAAAGCTGAAAAGTACCTGGATTATTCATGGCCTGCAGTGAAAGCAACCGATTACCTGGAGATTATCCGTTCGGGTGATCGCCGGCAGGAAGTTTTTGCTGCTCCGGTCAATGCCCTGGAATCCCTTGTCATGGGCGAACTGATTGAAGGCAAGGGACGTTTTATTTATCAAATCATAAATGCTGTATGGTATTATTGTGAACAAACCTGGTGGGGTTGGTCAGCGCATTTCTATCTTCAGAAGGCTCCCAACGGTCTGCCGGATGTAAATGAACCGACGATTGATCTGGGTGTTGGCGAAGTGGCCAATAACCTTGTGTGGACATGGTATTTATTCAAGGATGAGTTTGATAAAATTCATCCGCTCATTTCCATCAGGCTTAAGGATGAAATTATGAGAAAGGTGGTGAACCCTTATTATGCACGTGATGATTTCTGGTGGATGTCATTCCCGATACCCGGGGGATATAGTGTCAATAAGCCGGATAATCCATGGGTAGATTATACCAATGATTATAATAAGAACCTTCTGATCTCTTCAAAAATAGTAGGATCCGGAATTAATAACTGGAATCCATGGATGAATTATAACATGCTAAATTGTATTCTTTTGCTTGTGGATGATTCAGTTAAAAAAATGGAAGGTGTGCTTAAGATTATTCACTCACTGGATAAGTTTCCGAACAGTTACCCTGATGATGGAGGATGTGATGAGGGGCCTATGTATTGGGGTGTGGCAGGTGCAAAATTATTTCAGAGCCTTGATATGTTGAAAAATGCAACTGATGGGAAAATGGATGTGTTTACTGATCCCCTTATTCAAAATATTGGAAAATATTTTTGTAAAGTAAATATCCATGCTCCTTGCTTCATCAATTTTGCCGACGCTGACGCCCGGGGGAGCGGAAATCCATTCCAGGTATATCAATACGGGAAAGCAATTCAGGATATCCAGATGCAACAATTCGGAGCTTACCTTGCAAGGCTGAATGGTTTGGGGGAGAAGAGTCTTTCGGGCAAAATAAGTGATCAAATAAAGCATCTCAGTTTAATGAAAGAGATTCTCAGTGCTGAGGCAAAAGAAGCGCTTCTTCCTGATTTTTGGCTCCCGGACACCCAGGTGGGCGGAGGACGTGACAAGGGGGATAGCTATGCCGGATTTTTCTTTGGTGCCAAAGGAGGGCATAATTCAGAAAGTCATAACCACAATGACGTAGGTTCCTGCGTGATGTATTTTGATGGAAAACCTTGCCTGATTGATGTGGGACGTGAGGAATATACGGCCAAAACATTCAGCAAAAGCCGGTATGACATTTGGACGATGCAGTCGCAGTACCATAATGTTCCCAAAATTAACGGGATAGATCAGATGCAGGGGAGAAAATATGAGGCACGAAATACAGTTTATAAGACCGGGAAAGATGAGGTGTATTTTTCAACCGATATTGCCAATGCATACCCTGATAGTACTCATGTCAATAGTTGGGTCCGCAGCTACACTTTAAAACGGGGTAAAAGTTTCATCATTACCGATCAATTCGTGCTGGCAGAAAAAAGTAATGAGGCAACCAGTTCAAACCTAATCACCTACTGCAAGGTTACTGAAGAGGGCAAAGGTAAACTACATTTCGAAGGGGATGGATTTAGTCTGTTGATGAAATATAATCCCAGGATTATTCGACCGAAAATAGAATTCATTGAAATTACAGATTCCAAATTAAAGAACTATTGGCCAAATGGGGTTACACGGGTTGTGCTTGAGTTTATTCAACCAGGTTTGAAGGGGAGCTCGGTTTTAACCTTTACTGTGGCAAAGTAAGAGTCGACAGTTGGCAGTGGCAGTGGCAGTAGCAATCAGCAGCTGGCAGTCGGCAGTCGGTTTATGGATGAAGATTGGGAACTCAGCTCCTTAAGAATGATGATTGCCTTATAAAGGGTTATTTAATAAGTACCGATTTACAGACTGCAGACTGTAGACTGTGGACTGTAAAAAAAAAGTCGGCAGCCGGCAGTAGGCAGTCGGTTTATGGATGAAGCGTAGGATATTTGTTTTATTAAGACGATATGCAACTTTATAGGAGGTATATAATTAGGATCAATACACAGACTGCAGACTGTAGACTGCAGACTTTGGACTGTTGATCGGAAAAAGTGGGCAGTAGCAGCGGCAGGAGGCAGTCGGTAGTTGGCAGTTGGTTGAGATTATATAAATAAATATACATGCTCTATGAAAACTAATTTTTTACTGTTTTTTTCTGCTTTTGGAGCGTCTTTGCTGGCGCAGGGACAACCATATAATGTCTTGTTTATTGCAGTGGATGATCTGCGGCCCGAGCTTGGTTGTTATGGAAATGAAATAATCAAAGCTCCGATGATTGACCATCTTGCTGCATCAGGGATGGTTTTTAACCATGCTTATTGTCAGCAGGCAATATGCATGGCTTCACGTGCCAGTATTATGACAGGAATGTTGCCTGAGAAGAATCAAATTTATAGATGTATTCCGGTTAATCAGTCAAATCCGGAAGACATCACCATGAATAAGTTCTTCGAAAACCAGGGATATCTGGTTAAGGGATTTGGAAAGATATATCATTTCCCCGTTGACCATAGAAAGCAATTCCTGAACTGGATCGATTCACCTTCGCAGCCTGGGAAAAAATGGGAAGGACGTGGTTACCTTGACCGGGAGAGCATTGCCCTTATGGACGAAAAAGGATTCGGTCCGGCATTTGAATATCCTGTTGCGGATGATACCGATTATTTTGACGGATATTCAGCCAGCCAGGCCTGTGAGGCACTGAAGGAGTTTTCAAAACAAAATCATCCTTTTTTTCTTGCCATTGGGTTTCACCGGCCACATCTGCCATTCAATGCTCCAAAAAAATACTGGGACCTTTATGACGAGAAACAATTTATACTGGCAGACAATCAATATCTGCCTGAAAATTTCACAAAACATACAAAATATAATTTTGAAGAACTGAGATCCTATGCCGGTATTCCTAAAGGGACAGATCTTCTCCCTGTTGACCTTCAAAGGAAACTTATCCATGGTTACTATGCCAGTGTTTCCTATATAGATGCCCAATTGGGCAAAATTCTTAAAACATTGGAAGAGCAAGGTCTTGATAAAAACACTATCATTGTGCTTTGGGGTGACCATGGATGGAAACTAGGTGAACATGGGATGTGGTGTAAACATACCAATTTTGAACTTGATGCACGAGTTCCGCTCATCATCAAGGCTCCAAATCAAAATCCGGGAACAACGGATAATTTTGTAGAACTCCTCGATCTGTTTCCAACACTTGCAGACTTATGTGGGTTTAGTATCCCTGCTCACCTTGATGGGAAAAGCCTCTTAACTGTAATGGAAAATCCAAAAAAACTTATTAGAAAAGCTTCATTTAGTATTTATCCGCATAATAAAGATAATGCTGAAAAATTAGTAATGGGCTATAGTGTCGGAACCCCATATTTCCGTTATATCGAATGGGTACATATAAATACCGGTGAGATTGAAGGGGTGGAATTGTATGACCACAGGAATGATCCTGGAGAAAATAAAAATATAGCTTCTTTTCCTGCAAATAAGAATGTTTGCAGAAAACTGTCCAAACTTCTTCATGAGAAATGCAATTTCGAAATTGATTGATCCTGATTCAGTTTTGATCATTTTGATGAAACAGTGAAATCCCTGGATAGGCTGCAGTAGCAGTAATAGTAGCAGCGGCAGTGGCAGTGGCAGTTGGCAGTAGGCAGTCTGCAGTCTGCAGTCGGTTTTTGAATGAAGCCTGGGATCGTT
>CAZKMG010000207.1:0-6879 GCA_964553465.1 uncultured Bacteroidaceae bacterium | reverse complement strand
AACGAAGACATATTTAACCAGCATGTTTGGTTAAGTGAATTAATACTCGAAAGGGAATTTATCAAAGTACTTACCAGACATTATTTCAAACATCACCCAGAAGCATTATAAGTTTTTAATGATTATCATCCAATCCTTGTTATGGGTTTGAATGATGCCAAATGATCCTTATCAAGTCAGTCATGAATAAACGGATACAGCTGGCCTTATCCCTCGAGTGTTTGTACCCCGTCATATAATGCTTTTGATGATCCAAACAAAAAATCGCCCTGAATTCCTTTATGCAAGAATATCATACCACTTCTCAAAATAAGCTGAGAGTTATACTGATAAAAGGGAAAGTGGTAAATGTGTTAGTATTTATCCCTGTAACTAAATTAAAAATTTGTACTATTTTTTACATTTTCTGTAGGTGCACCAAATCAGAGCAATTAAAAATGAGTAAAAAGAAATATTCTATAAACCCGAATTTTGCTATCTTTGTTTCAATGGTTATGATATTAACCCATTAAACATGAAACCCATATGATTTATAAAACCAAATAAGATTGAATAAAGCTTCTTTTATTTGGATTCTCCCGCAATGCGGGACAAGCTATCCGACCATTGAAAATAAATTTTACACGGATGAAAATAAAAAAAATTGAAAGTATTCCTTCCAATGATAATCTTATCCTTATTGGTTCCCGGGACAGCATCTTTGAGGATTATCTTCAGACCAATGAAGAAAAAAAGTTTGTTCGGAAATTACTATCCCAGGATAAAGACCAGATTATAATTAATCAGTTCAAACAACTCGTATTTATCCAGGTTTTAGAAAAAAATGAAAAAAAAACCAAAGAGCAGATATATGAAAAGTTACGTACTGAAGCAGTAAAACTTCTACAAGAAATTAGGTTTTATAAAATAAAAAGAGTTGCAATTGTGCATATTGATGGATCATGCGAGGCTGTACTCGCGCTCTCAGAAGGGCTAGCCCTGGCTAATTATCAGTTTATTAAGTATCAGAAAGATAAGGATAAGAAAAAATCCTCCCTTGAAGAAATCAGGGTTGTTTGTCCTCTTGCTGAAGATAAATGGATTACTCAACTATCAAATTTAATAGAAGCTGTTTATCTTTCACGTGACCTGATTAACGAGCCTCTTTCTTTTTTAACTGCCAAGCAACTTGCTAAGGAAGTTGAGATCATGGGAATATCTGCAGGATTTAAAGTAGAGATACTGACACGGAATAAAATTGAATCCCTTAAAATGGGGGGTCTGCTTGCGGTTAACAAAGGGAGTATTGACCCACCAACATTTTCAATTCTTGAATATAAACCTTCGAATGCAAAAAATAAGAAACCCATCGTATTGATAGGAAAAGGAGTAGTATATGATACAGGTGGATTAAGTCTTAAACCCACAGCCGATTCAATGGATTATATGAAATCAGACATGTCAGGTGCAGCAGCTGTTGCCGGAGCATTTTACGCGATAGCCAAATCTAAGCTACCAATCTATTTAATTGGGCTGATTCCTGCTACTGACAACCGCCCAGATGGGAATGCATATGTACCGGGTGATATAATAAAAATGTATGATGGAACAACTGTTGAGGTACTTAACACAGATGCTGAAGGCAGGATGATTCTTGCAGATGCACTGGCTTATGCAAAAAAGTACAATCCTGAACTGGTAATCGACCTCGCTACCCTTACAGGTTCTGCTGCCATAGCAATTGGGAAATATGGTATTGTCGGAATGGGAAATGCAAAAAGAGAAATCATGGATAAACTCATTGAAAGTGGTTACAAGGTACATGAAAGAATTGCAGAATTCCCGTTTTGGGAAGATTATGCAGAATTGATGAAATCAGATATAGCCGATCTGAAAAATCTTGGGGGAAAATATGCCGGCGCAATTACTGCCGGGAAGTTTCTCGAACATTTTACTGATTATCCCTTCATTCATCTTGATATTGCAGGACCTGCATTCAATAAAAATTCAGACAGTTACAGAGGTATAGGAGGAAGCGGGATAGGGATACGTCTGTTGTTTGATTTTCTGAAAAATATTAGTTCCTGATTTTTAATGATACATATATGCACGATTCAAAAATTAAGATCGGTATTACTCATGGTGATATAAATGGTATCGGATATGAGGTAATTATAAAAGCCCTTATGGACCTAAGGGTCATGGAGTTTTGTATTCCTATTGTTTATGGTTCACCAAAAGTAGCAGCTTATCATAGAAAAGCACTGAATATTGAGAACTTCAGCTTTCATACCATCAGTTCACCTGTTGAAGCCCATGAGAAAAAAGCAAATATTATTAATTGTATTGATGAAGAAACCAGGGTTGAGCTGGGTAAATCGACTCCAGCAGCAGGAGAAGCCTCATACATGGCTCTTGAAGCAGCACTAAGTGATCTGAATGATCGAAAAATAGATGCTCTTGTAACTGCCCCAATAAATAAACAGAATATTCAATCACCTAAATTTAAATTCAATGGCCATACGGAATATCTTCAGTCCGTATATAAAATCGATGATGTTTTAATGCTGATGGTAAGTAGGCTGCTTAAAATAGGTGTTGTTACCGGGCATATTCCTTTCAAACAAATTCTCTCTGATATTACTGTTGAAAATATCCTCAATAAGCTAAGAATATTAGATAAATCTCTAAAACAAGATTTCGGAATCAGAAAGCCGAGAATTGCAGTTCTTGGAATTAATCCACACGCTGGAGAAAATGGATTACTTGGGATGGAAGAGAAGGAAATCATTATTCCGGCAATCGAAAATGCCAATTCTGAAAATTTGTTGGCCCTTGGACCTTATCCTGCAGATGGATTTTTTGGTTCAGAAAATTTTACAAAATTCGATGGTATATTGGCAATGTTTCATGATCAAGGATTGATCCCTTTTAAAACGCTTATACCTGATGAGGGTGTTAATTTTACTGCCGGATTACCCATCATTCGAACATCTCCCGCACATGGAACGGCCTATGAAATTGCCGGGAAAGGTGAGGCCCTGTTTGGGTCATTCCTTAATGCTCTTTATCTTACCTGCGATATTTTCAAAAACAGGTTAGAAGATCAAGAAATTCACAAAAATCCGCTTCCTTATGGATTACCTGATGAATTAAAAAGTGCCAAGGATGGATAATTCACTGACGATTGTTCACCAAACAGAAGTCCTGATATGAAAATCTCTGTCAGTACATGTTTTTTATATTCCTGGAATATATTAATCAGAATGATAAATTGTGAAAATTTCTTATCCAAATTTTAGCAAATTACTGTAGTGATTTAATTTTAATATTCTCTCACTGCTCTAAAACATGGTTTTTTTCAATATCTATCGATTTTTCACTTTAATAAAGCTAAAAGGCTTTTATACCTTTGATTTTCTAAAGAAGATAATTTTTAATTCCATCTTATGGCAAAAATTACACGAATCGATGCCCTGAATTATCATTCGCAGGGTAGACCAGGCAAACTTGAGGTTATACCAACCAAACCTTATCGAACACAATTAGACCTTTCACTTGCTTATTCGCCAGGAGTAGCAGAACCATGTCTTGAAATTGAGAAAAATCCTGAAGATTCCTTTAAATATACTATGAAGGGAAACCTTGTTGCAGTAATATCAAACGGAACAGCTGTCCTGGGATTGGGTAATATTGGTGCCCTCGCAGGTAAACCAGTCATGGAAGGAAAAGGACTTCTTTTCAAGGTTTTTGCAGATGTTGATGTGTTTGATATAGAAGTCGACAGGAATAATATAGACGAATTTGTTGAAGTGGTAAAAGCAATTTCACCCACATTTGGAGGGATCAACCTCGAAGATATTAAAGCACCTGAATGTTTCGAGATTGAGGAAATCCTGAAGAAATCCCTTTCCATCCCAGTCTTCCACGATGATCAGCACGGTACTGCTATAATATCTTCAGCCGGACTACTTAATGCTCTGGAGTTAATCGGCAAAAAAATACAAGAGATAAAAGTCGTGGTAAATGGAGCAGGCGCATCTGCGGTCTCCTGTTCCAGGTTATATATTTCCCTTGGAGTAAAAAAGGAAAATATAATAATGCTGGATACCAAGGGTGTTATTAGTAATAAAAGAACTGATTTGAATAAATATAAGGCAGAATTTGCTGTCGACACTGATTGCAAAACCCTGGAGGAGGCGATAAAAGGAGCCGATGTATTCCTTGGCCTTTCAAAAGGAAATGTACTTACTGGAGCGATGCTCAAATCAATGGCCAAGGACCCGATAGTGTTTGCTATGGCCAACCCTACGCCGGAAATTTCTTATGAAGAAGCCATGTCATCCAGACAGGATATAATATTCGCGACAGGACGTTCAGATTACCCAAACCAGATCAATAATGTTCTTGGATTCCCATACATTTTCAGAGGAGCTCTTGATGTACGCGCCAAAACTATCAATGAGGAAATGAAAATTGCAGCTGTAAAAGCCCTTGCAGAATTAACAAAAGAAGATGTTCCTGAAGCTGTTAATGCCGCTTACAAATCAAAAAACCTGGTTTTCGGGAGGGAGTATATCATTCCCAAACCCCTTGATCCCAGATTATTAACGCGTGTATCTCCAGCGGTAGCAAAAGCAGCCATGGATTCCGGTGTTGCGAGGATAGAAATTACAGATTGGGTAAAGTATAACGAAGACCTAAGCCGTAGACTTGGACTTGAAAATCAACTGATGAATGAAATCAGGATTAAAGCACAGCAAAATCCGAAAAGGGTTGTATTTGCGGAAGCTACAGATTATAAAGTACTCAAGGCTGCCCAGGAATTGATCCATGACAATGTTGCCATCCCGATACTTCTTGGAAATCACGAATTGATTCATCTGTCCATTGCTGAAAATAACCTTGATCTGGGTGATATTCAAATATTGGATCCGCATAGTAAAGAGGAAGAATCGCGTCGAGCCAGGTTTGCCAGATTATTATATGAAAAGAGAAAAAGAAAAGGATTGAACTTTGAAGAAGCACTAGATCTGGTTTTTAATCCTAACTATTTTGGGGTACTTATGGTTGAATTTGGTGAAGCCGATGCATTCCTGTCGGGATTTGCCAGTAAATATGCTGATGTAATTCGCCCGGCCATTCAAATTGCCGGGACTATTAATCCAGAAAAACATATTGCAGGAATGTATGTTGTCCAAACGAAAAAGGGACCTTTCTTCTTTGCAGATACTACAGTAAATATCTTACCCTCCGCACAAACGCTGGTGGATACTACCTTGCTCACAGCCAATGCAGTTGAACGGTTCAATATTGTACCTAAAATTGCCCTGGTCTCCTTTTCCAATTTTGGATCCACCAGGGACGGTAACGCATCCCGGGCTCATGAAGCAATTGAAATATTACATTCCAAATATCCCGACCTTTTGGTAGATGGCGAAATGCAGGCTAACTTTGCATTTAATAAGGAATTACGTATGAAGAAATTTCCATTTACCAAATTACGGGATATGGATGTAAATACAATTATTTTTCCGAACCTGAGTTCTGGAAATATCGCATATAAAATGATGCAGGAAATAGGAGGAGCAGAGGTAATCGGGCCTATACTGCTGGGGGTTGGAAAACCAATCCATATCCTCCAGCTGGAAAGCTCTGTCAGGGAAATTGTAAATATGGCAACTATTGCAGTGATTGATGCTCAGTGCCTTGAGGATGAAAATTGTAAATAAATTTTTTATTTCATTCTCTACCTTCCCGGTTCCTCAGAATTGAGACGTTTATTTTTAATTTGTGTAGGTTCATGCAAGAGAATCAACTGATATTCATATAAGACCAACCAATTTTATCTTTTATATGATTCCTTGCTTTCAAGGGATTAACTCTCTTCTAACGCCTTTCTTGCCTGCTTTAAGAATATAGGGACTTTAACAAACGGATCTCCCTCACCCAATGTTTCCAAAGGAAGATAACCTCTATATTTTGATGCCTTTATGATTTTAAATAGTTTGACTAAATCAATTTTTTCAGATTTTTGGTTTATATACACATCCTCCTTAATTTGCCAGTTTACAGCATAATTTACTGTTTTGGAAATCTCAGCGTAAGGATCTCCCATTCTAAAGCTTCCTACATCGAGAATAAGACCAAACCATTCTGAATTCACCATCTCTATTATTTTCAATGTTTGATCGGCGGTTTTGATAAAATCAAAATGATTCTGTACTGCAACTATTACTCCTCTGTTCTTACCATATTCTGTGCATTCAACCATGTCACTCACTACCCATTTTGCGACCTGCTCCCAGGTGTATTTCTGGATATCCTGATTTCCAGCAAAGATTCGTATTACCGGTGCACCCAACTTTGACCCAACATCAATCCATTTTTTAACAAGGAGTTTATCTTCTTTTCTTTTACCTTCATCATCAAAAGTAAAATCATTTCTGACCCCGATACCACTTATATCTATACCATTCTTATAAGCTTTCCTCTTTATATGATAAATGTATTCATCGGATGGGACTTCAGGATATCCAATAAAATAATACCCTGGAATATCCACGGCATAGAATCCCTGATCTGCGCAAAAATCCAGTAAATTATCCAGATTCAGGCTTCCATTGAGGAGTGGTTCATTAAACGAATACGCATTCAGGCTAATCTTTAGTCTGTTATCAATTCCCTGAAATCCCCCTGAGCTGTTAAAATGGGCACCTGGTCTGATGCCTTTGACTGATACGAAAGGCGCAATGGCAATGGTACTTAAAAAATTTCTGCGTTTCATAAAATTGTTTTTTTAGGATATATAAATAATACAAAGAATAATAAATAAAGATAGATTCCTGCAATTTTATTCTGGTTGCAAGCGTATTTAAAGCCCAATTTATTAAAAAGATT
>CAZKMG010000206.1:0-6880 GCA_964553465.1 uncultured Bacteroidaceae bacterium | reverse complement strand
GTTAAAATACCAAATTCCTGGATACTTAAAGGAATATAACGGGTCTCAGGATATCGGTTTAACCGTTCCCTGGTAATTCGTATGCTCTCATGCAAAAGGATAGGTCTCTCTCTACCAATTGCATCATAATAAGAAAAACTGAAATAATCCATTTTGGTTCCCTTCTTTCCAGTAGCATAATTTTTCCCCACAGCAGCATGGTCAATTAAACTTAATCCCCAGCCCATGCCTGTTCCCATAAGATCAGCTGTTTCTTTATCAAACTGTTCATCCTTATATGATAATTTAAATTTTTTTGTTGGATTTAGAATGTTACCAGGACCTATCTCCACGTCAGGAATGACTTTTGTTACAGCATCGACAGTTATATCATAATGCTTAAAGTACTCTTCACGTGTTCCATTCCAATGATTTGGGAACAGATCGGGCTCTGTACCTACTCTGAATCGCCACGTCTTAACCTGCTCAATACCAAACTCATCAACCAGTGTATTCATAAAAGCGGTGATATATTGCCTCCATAAATTATAATCATCAGGAGGTCTGCAATTCCCATAAAAATTCATTTCACCACTACTCATGGCATTTGGAACATTGTCAAGGACGATACGTGGCTTGTATCCAAGATTAATAATAGCCTTCAAGCTTTTTACAAGATTAGTAAAATCGACAATTATCTTTCCGTTTTTATCAACTCCTTTGTACCATTGATTTAAGCTATCGTTTCTACCACCCAGTATCCGCACACAGTTTACAGATGTCATAAATGGATTTTCGGACTTAGCTAATTGGGCTGATTTTTTCAGGAATTCATTTTGGTTGGTTGAAACACGGACATTCCAAAATCTATAGCAAGTACCTGCAGTTTTATCAGTATTAATGATAACATTTAGATTTCCGGAAATTTGTGAACTTGTTATTTGAATAAATGGCCCCCAAAGGAATATGTTTAGGATTAAGATGATTCTATTTAAATGGTTAAAATATGCTCTGCATGAAGCAGAAAATGTAAACCAGATCATTATCAACCTGGAAAATCGAATATTGTTTTGTTTCATATTTTAAGCTTTATAAATATTTTAACTTTTTTGAGTAATGGATCAGATTTTGATTTAATTATTATTGACTATGAAGTATGTCATCTTATTCCATAAAAAGAATTTATTGTGCGAATAGAGATTTACTGGTAAATAAAATTGTCAATTCTCACTCTCATCCTATTGGTATAACTTTCTATCTGGCAGTCCATTTTGGGGTTGTCTTATTGTTTTTCAAAACACCATTCAAAGTTATCATTCTTTTGTTTTCAAGGAATACCTCTCAATTAATTTATATTCCATGAATTAACAGCCGATTCAATCTATTCATTTCATTCCCTTTAATCCAGTATAGGTATTAATGTCTTCATTACTTCTTGGTACATGGCAATAGTGTTTATTCGTATCCACCCAAGAAAGGCTTCCTTCAGTAAATCTAAATTTCTTTTGACTTCTCCTGTATTAAAGCAATCCCGATTCCCTTATCACCGGATTAAATAACTCGCTTCAATACTGTGTATAACCACGCCTAAAAAAATCAATATTATCAATTCATTTTTTTTCAAAATGAATAACTAAATAAGCATACAAACATCATTGCAATGAAAAAAAGGTATTATATATTCATTATATTTTTTGTTATAGTAAAAAATATCAATTAAATACTCACTGCATCATATACAACCACTCGTTCCCACAAGTCTTCAAAATCTTTGATAAACTTAAGGTGGGTTGGGTGACTCTGGTAAATATCATGATCCTCCTTATTTCTAAAGGCTACAAAAAGTGAATAGGTATATGTGCTATCGACAACCTCCCTCGTTGTTGAGACAGGCATTCCAAGATGCTTTTCAACAATTGTTTCAATAGTAATCAACTCTTTAAGAGCTTTTTCAAATTTCACTCTAACGTTTTTGTTTTCAGGATTCTTTAGCCAGAAAAATACATGGTGAACAAAACGTTTGCCAAAATTATTTCCAGGATTAGTTTTCATTGTAACCATAGTAAGTAAGCTTGCTGAAGGAATACCCGTGATTGATTTTCCATCAATGTTCCTTTGATTTTCTGTTTTCATTATGATTTTAATTATATATCAATAATTAGTATGGTGTCTATCTCGTCTATCATTTCAAGAGGAACATAAATTGCAATTCCGAAATCGTCCTGCTTGAATTTCAGTTTTGCCCCTGTAGCATAAGTAGTAATATTTTTAACTTTTTTACCAAAATCCTGTATTAGGATGTTGCTCTCTTCTGCATTCAGGATATGGACAAAAACCTTATTCCCTTTCTGAGTGGTTACTCCCCATGTCTTTGGAGAAACAGGCCCTCCCCGGGTACCATAAATTGTTTCCCCATTTTTATCCATCCACATTCCTATTTCTTTAAGAGTACGGGTAAATTCAGATTGAATTTTACCATTTGGCATTGGGCCTATATTTAATAGAAAATTCGAATTATATCCTGCCGCTTTTACTAAATATTGAATTAAGGTTCTGGTTGATTTAAACTGCTTATCCCGCAGATTAAATCCCCAGGAGTTGTTCATTGTTTCGCAAGTTTCGAGAGGTAATGTTCCAATTCGGGCTTCACCGCTGAATCCTGTTGTATTATGTCCAGGCAGGTCTTTTTCAAACATCTGGAAGTCTTCGCCAGGCATTGGAGGCTGGTGGTGATTATTCCCAATAAGACATCCGGTCTGCAAATCGTGAATCAATTGATAGGTTTTACCCAGGCGCCAGTCAGCATCTTGTTTATCCCACCATCCGTCAAACCATATTCCACCTATTTCACCATAATTAGTTAGTAATTCCCTGAGTTGTCCATCCATGAAATCAAGGTAGTCGTACCAATTGCCACTATCGGGTCGTCCAGATGAAAGACCGGTTCGTCCGCGCGGAAAATAATTATCCTGGTACCAATCAAGCTGCGAATGATAAAAAAAGAGTTTTATTCCTTCCTTATTGCATTCGTCAGCCAGCATTTTTATTATATCTTTTTTATAAGGTGTACGGTCAATGATATCCCAGTTAGTAAGCTTGGAGTCAAACATGGCAAATCCATCATGATGTTTGGTTGTAATCGTAATGTATTTCATGCCAGCGGACTTAGCCAAAGACACCCATTCTTGGGGGTCAAAACTAATAGGATTAAAGAATTCCGGGAGTATCTCATAGGTTTCTTTATTCAAGTTTTGCTGATTCATAACCCATTCGCCATCTCCAAGGACACTATATACTCCCCAGTGTATGAATAGCCCAAAACGCGCATCCTGAAACCATTCTCGTGATTTAAGATTTTCCGGTGAAGGAGTATAAGATAGCTGTGCATTGGTTAAGAACGGATGCAATAAACCTATTAAAATGATAATTTTCTTTAACATGACTAAACTGCGATTAGTTAAAGACCAAAGTTAATTATTCCAACTTAGAAGAAAAACGGAAGATATGTATTGAAAATTTAAATAATTACAATGAATTACAGAGAATTACAATTTAATAATCCTGAATTACTTTCTTATGATTCAGTAATTACTGTTTAACTTACATCTTTAATTTCGATCTGGACAATTATATATCCTTTCCAAACTTCAATAGCAGCAAACACAATTCCAGTAAAAACGAAAATCATACCAACGAGGAACATACTAATTATTGGCCAGTTTAAACCTGAGTCTCCGCTAAGTTGTTTAATCCCAATTAACAGCGAAGAGATGATAAAAAAGGCCACAGCCAAAGAATAAGAGAATACTGCATTCCTTACAAGTGCTACCCTGAAGAATAACTTCTCAATTTGAGTACCGATACTTTTATGATACTTTTTTTTCTTTACTTTCCCTGTCCGTTCAAAGATAATTTTTCTTCTTTCTTCATTTAGAAGCCTTATACGGTTAACAACCAGGGAGTATTTGTTATTCATTCCGAGCAATAACAGACCACATGCGGATATCATGAGTCCTGGTGCAAGCATGGTCTGAATGAGTTCTGAAGCTGATAAAGGCATAGTATAATTTTTATTGTAAAAGTAAGCAAAATCATAAGGCAGGAAACAAAGCAATCAATGAAACAAGTTTTGAAACTCGATAAACTGTCTTTTCTCCAAAATTATCATTTACAAAATTATTATCAAGGAATATAAATTAAGGTTCCCAATCAAAATAAAATGAAACTATATCCAACATCTCAATTTTAGTCAACCTCAGCATAGTGTGGGTTATTTCTCTGCAATTCAATATTATAAGTGCATAATAAATATTTAATTTTATTTAGATCAATTATTAATTCAGACATTTTTCTTAAATAATGCCTGCTATTGTTATTCTTTTCACATTAAGTTGATATATTTGCCAGCCGGTTTTGTTATTATAATAACAGTTATTTTATCCGAGCAAAAATACAATAAATAAAATATTAACTAAGTAAAATTCATGATCATGTTGGAACACGAAATCCTTGTAAAAGAACTTGCAGAGAAGCATGGAAGAAGGCGGGATAGTCTGATGCCAATTCTTCAGGGTCTTCTTGAAGAACGTAATTACCTGACCGATGAGGATATGGTCCAGGTAGCCAGAGAACTTGATATTTCAGCAGCTGATGTTTACGGAACAGCATCCTTTTATTCTTTTATGGATACTGAATTTCGTGGAAAATTTGTGATTCGTATCTGTAAAACCATTTCCTGCTCAATGAAAGGAAAGCTTGAAGTATTGCATGCTATTGAAGACACTCTGAAAATTAAAGTTGGAGAAACCACTTCCGATAAGCGATTCACCCTTCTCCAAACAAATTGCATTGGGTGGTGTCATAAAGCTCCAGCCATGCTAATTAACGACATACCTTATACGGAGTTAACTCCTCAAAAAGTGACTCAGATATTACAGGATTATATCAAAAATCATAAATAATAACATAATCATTAATATATTATGGCTAATACAGCATTAAAAAGGGTTGACCTGATTTTTGAAAAGGTAAATGTTAAGGAGGTTCTGGAGAAAACATTGAAAAAGAAACCCGAAGAAATTATTCAGGATATTCTGGACTCAGGTCTGCGAGGCAGAGGGGGAGCGGGATTTCCGACAGGCTTGAAATGGAAATATACAGCAGCCGAAAAGGATCCGGTTAAATACATTGTTTGTAACGCTGATGAAGGGGAACCAGGAACATTTAAAGACCGGCAGATTCTTGATGAAGTACCTCGTAAAGTATTTGGAGGTATGGCAATCGCATCAAAAGCCATAGGAGCTAAGACTGGATATATTTATCTACGTGCGGAGTATAAGTTTCTTGTTCCAAAGCTTCAGGAAGAACTACATAATTTTCACAATATCCTCAAGGAATTAAAGCATAATTTCACCATTCACCTCAGGCTGGGAAGTGGAGCTTATATCTGTGGTGAAGAAAGTGCATTATTTGAATCCATTGAAGGATATAGGGGAGAGCCTCGAAATAAACCTCCCTATCCTACGTCCTCAGGTTTATTTGGAAGACCTACCTCTATTAATAATGTTGAAACGCTGGTATACGCAGTAACAATTAGCCGTCTTGGGGCGCAACATTTTTATGTGCTTGGCACAAGGGATTCACGGGGATCAAAAGTTTTCAGTGTTTCAGGCGACACTCCAAAGGCTGGAATTTATGAGTTGGAACTTGGAATGACGGTTGAAAGGTTCGTTGATGAATTTGGAGACGGAGACACTAAAGCTGTTCAGGTTGGAGGTGCTTCGGGTTTTTGCGTACCAAGGAAGAAATTTAGTGAAACAATTATAGGGTTCGAAGGTGTTCCGACAGGAGGATCTATGAAACTTTTCAACAGTTCAAGATCAATGTATAATGTATTACATAACTATCTCGATTTCTTTTCTGAAGAATCCTGCGGACAGTGCACACCTTGTCGTGTAGGATGCCAGCAACTGTTACATGGAATTGAAGCTGTTAAAAAGGGTGATAAAAACATAAGATACCTAGATGAATTGTTCAAGCTTGCCGGAACTATGAAATTAGCTGCCAAATGCGGACTTGGTCAATCAGTTGGAAATGCTTTCAAATCCATTGTTGAGAATTTTAAAGAAGAAATCATTTATTAAATCTGGATAAAATTATGGTAACCTTAACAATAAACGGCCTTCCAATAGAAGTAAAGGAAGGGACAACTATTCTTGATGCAGCCAGAAAATTGAACTTTGCTATTCCTACTCTTTGTAATCACCCTGACCTATGTGTTGCAGGTAATTGCAGGGTATGTGTCGTAAAAGTACTGGGCGCAAAAACACTTGTGGCTGCATGTGCAACACCTGTGACAGAAGGAATGGATATAATGACAAATAGTTTATCGGTCAGAACCGCGCGTAAACATATTATTGAATTGCTTCTTTCTGAACATCAGGCAGATTGCACAAAATGTTATAAGAATGGCAGTTGTGAACTTCAGAACCTGGCAAATGAATATAGTGTCGGAGACCATATTTTCATTGATCTGGTGCCTATTCATGCCCATCATAAGGACATCACTTCTCCCTCATTAGTAAAGGATGATAGTAAATGCATCCGTTGTCAGCGATGTGTAAGAACCTGCGCTGAACTCCAGGGTGTAAATGCATTGGCTGTGGCCTATAAAGGTAAAGAAATGAAGATCACCAGTTTCTTTGATAAACCAATGCATGAAATTATTTGCACTAATTGCGGTCAATGTGTTAGCCGTTGTCCGACTGGGGCATTAGTGGAACGGAGTTATATCGATGAGGTCTGGGATGCAATTCTTGATCCGAAAAAACATGTTGTTGTACAGACTGCACCAGCAGTAAGAATAGGATTAGGTGAAGCGCTGGATTTGGAACCCGGGGTA